>JBMOHG010000163.1:0-6974 GCA_049317965.1 Paludibacter sp. | reverse complement strand
TTAGCTTACCTGATCAACACTTTTGCAGAATAAGTATTTTTACCTGTAATAACTCTGACAATATAATAAGCAGTAGTTTTATCAGCCATATTAACAACAATATTGCCATTGTTTGCATTTTCAATCGTTTTAATTAATTGACCGATGGTGTTGTAAACAGCAATTTGCAAAATATTTTCGTTGCTGTTTATATAAATATTATTGTCATTAGCGTAAATACTGGTATTCTGAATTACATTATCCGAAATTCCAAGAGGTGACAATGCAAATATCAGTTGGAATCGATTTGGATTATCGCTGGTTGTTGAAGCAAAAGTATAAGTTGCAGTTTGTTTCAAATCAATAAGAATGTTATTTGTTAAGTCTTTTAGGTAAACATAGGTAAGATTTGAAAAACTATTTAATTCGCTTGCGTTGATAGTATAATTTCCATCAATAGCAGCTTTAAACCCAACAGGTATAACAGAATTTGCTGTAATAGAAGTAAGATAATTAATACTCCATTTTTTATTCAATTTTGATGAGTACAAACTTGGAGCAGTTGCTTCTAAACTAAACATTTTTTCGGCACCACCTAAGTCATTAGCATTGCCATACTTAACAACGATTTCATCGCTATAATTATTTACAGTTCCTGTAACAGCTAAGCGAATTATATCAGATAATGTAGCTTTAAGATATGCTTGCGAAGAATGTACCCTTACACTATCATTCATAATAAGCGTTCCTGTAGTTGCTGCTTTTACCCAAAATCCTTGCCCAATGGCAATATTATTACTAACACCATTGGTGCCAATACCACCGCTATTGTTTGAGTTATAAGCACCGTAGTTGCCTTTTAAGGAATTCCAAATCCACATAGCTGTTTTACCGTTAATGGATGTGCCATTTGTATCAAGTAAGCTGCTTTTTGTCCAACCATTCATTGCATCCCAGTCGATAGCTGATGGATAAGGATTAGCTACAAAGTTCCACCCACTATCAGCTATAGCTGTTGTAACAGTAAGAGGAATACTGATAATGCCTTGATTTAGGTTTCCTATAAAGTTTTTGGTTGTTGTACCCGGATATGAAACAGCATATCCTTTAGCAGGAATAAAATTAGTACCGCCATTGGCAGCTGCAAAATTGGCAACATCCGCATATTCTATCCAATTTCCATTAGGCTCGTTCCAAACAAAGAAACCATCAGGCTCATTAAAAACAGGACTTATAGCTTGTGTTGCCACAGGTGAAGCCAGCATGTGAAACTCATCTGCTGTACTATGAGGAATATAACGTTCAACAATAGCATTCACAGACGCAGTTGAATGCAATAATGAGCCTGTTCCTGTGGAATCAGATTTAATTACAATGCCTGAATTTCCAGCATTGTTGTATATAATTCCGTTTACGGTTAATGCTTTTGTTGCAGCTATTGTTAACACAGCAGCTGAATTGATAGTTAAATCATTGCAAACTGCAGCTGATGCAGTATTCAAATCTACAATCGGCGAATAGGCAGTAGCTGAAGGAATTACAATATTATCGCTCGATGTGGGTACAGTTCCTGTACTCCAGTTTGCACCTTGCGACCAAGCATTGGAAATATTACCAATCCATGTAAAAAGATTAGCACAATTCGTACTATAACTTGCTCCTGCATCTTTAAAGGTCCAGTTGGCTGTTGAATATGCTTCATTATCAACCTGTATGCAGGTTAAATTTGGGTTGTTTCTGGTATCAATGCTCTCAAAATAGATATTGTTTCCATTCTTTACATTCAAACTTGTGAGTAAATTGTTACGGCAAATCAAGCCACTAAGGGTTGTGTTTGATGAGACATCTATGGCTGTAAGTTGATTATCATTACAAACGAGATTTGATAAAGAAGAAAGACCTGAAACATTCATACTTGTCAATAAATTGCTTTCGCAATGTATTTCGAAGAGATTGGTATTTGATGAAATATTCAGATTCGTAAGTTGATTGTAGCTACAATCGAAATCCGAAAGAGCAGTAAGACCTGAAACATTCAAACTGCTCAATAAATTGTTTCTACAATACAGAATCTGAAGAGCTGTATTGGATGAAACAGCAAGGCTCGTTAGTTGATTGTTGGAACAATCCAAATAAGTAAGAGAAGTAAGGCCAGCAACATTCAAACTTGTTAATGAATTACTCTCACAATTGAGATATTGCAGGTTTGTATTTGAGATAAAGCTCAGGCTTGTATACAAATTGCTGATGCAATCAATGTGATTAAGGGAAGTAAGACCGGTGACATTTAAACTTGTTAAAGAATTGAATTTGCAATACAATTCCTGCAGCGCTGTATTGGCAGTAAGATCCAGCGAAGTTAATGAGTTGCTCGAACAATCCAGATAAGTGAGAAGCGTGTTGGCTGAAACATCCAATGCTGTCAGATTATTGGGATTGCAACTTAAATAAGTAATATTGGTAAAAGCTTCAATTCCCGTTAAATTGTTAATATTCTGACTGCCTACATCAAGTTGACCTGTGTAGGCCGAGGCTTCCGAACATTGGATTTCACCATCGTTATTTGTATTGATAGTTACATCAGCCAATAATGCTGCTTTAAAGTTTGCATCTAGTATGTTTACAATACAAGGTGTGCAGTTAGTACTAAAGCTTGCTCCTGCATCTATTTGTGTCCAGTTGGTAGTTGAATATGCTGCATTATCCACCTGTATGCAGCTTAAACTGGGATTGTTTGTTGCATCAAAGTCCCAGCCCGGAAGGATGGTATTGTTGCCATTTTTCAAATTCAAGCTTGTTAATAAATTGTCGTTACAATACAATCCACTAAGCAAAGTATTTGAAGAAAAATCTAAAGTTGTTAGTTGATTGTTATAACAGGTTAAATAATATAAAGAAGTCAGGCCTGTAACATCTAAACTGGTTAATAAATTTTGATCACACTCTAAAACACCAATCGATGCATTAGATAAAACATTTAAATTTGTCAATTGATTGTTGAAACAATATAAATCAACAAGCAGGGTAAGACCTGAAACATTTAAACTAGTTAAGGCGTTTGAACTACAATTTAATTTTGTAAGTGCTGTATTGGATGACAAATTGAGGTTTGCCAGTTGGTTTATATTACATGCCAATTCATTAAGAGAAGTAAGACCTGAAACATTTAAACTAGTTAAACTATTGTTGCTACAAATCAAATTAGTAATATTGGTAAAAGATTCAATACCTGATAGATCTGCAATCCCTTTAGCATCTACATTTATTGTTCCAGTGTAAGCAGTTGCTTCAGAGCATTGAATTTCGCCATCGTTATTTGTATTGATAGTTACATTAGCCAATAATGCTGTTTTAAAGTTTGCATCAGGTATGTTTACAATGCATACTACTTCTACAGCAATAGCAGTTCTTGTTGCACTTACTCCACAAGTGGTGCTATCCTGTACATAATAAGTAGTATTGGTAGTTAATACCGGAGTTGTTAAATTTGCTCCGCCTCCCAACCAGACACCTCCGGTTGATGCGCTATACCAGCCAAGTGTGCCTATTCCGCTTGCAGAAAGGATAGTGGAATGTCCACTATTAATTGTTTGATTTGCAAGAGGCGTAGTATTTGTTGGTGTATTAGGTATTGTATTTACTATAAATGCTCCCGAAACTGCACTGGTTTGTGTTGTTCCACAATCTCCGCTTACTTCACAATAATAATAGAGCGTTCCAACTGTTGTTGCTAATGGAGTATAAGAATCAGAATTTGTTCCTATAGTTGTTCCTCCTGTAGTAGTTGCTGTAGTATTACTATACCATTGGTAACTTAAATTAGTACCCGTAGCTGTTACCGTAATTGGAGTAAAAGTTCCATTTAAACATTGAGTTTGGCTTGCGGTGGATTGGCTGCTTATTGTTGGATTAATGCAAGAACAATTGGTACTAAAGCTTGCGCCTGGATCTATTTGTGTCCAGTTGGCTGTTGACCAGGCAGCATTGTCAACCTGAATACAAGTTAAACCAGGATTGTTGGTCGCGTTAATTGGATACATGTTCGTATTGTTTCCGTTTTTCAGATTCAAACTTGTTAATGTGTTGTTCTGACAAAACAAGTAGGTTAGTGCTGTAGTTAATGAAACATCAAGACTCGTCAGCTGATTGTTGTGACAATCTATTCCATCGAGCCCAAAACCGCCTGGAAAACTTAAAGTTGTTATTGAATTGGAGTAACAATATAAATTTTCAAGATTAGAATTCCCGGATACATCCAAAGCTGTCAGTTGATTGTTAGAACAGTTGAAATCAATAAGAGAACTGACTCCGGAAACATTTATACTCGTTAACGTATTGTTTTGACAATTTATAAATTCCATAGCTGTATTGGATGAAAAATCCAATGTGGTTAATGAATTTCCTGAACAATTGATCGAGGGAATATTTGTAAAAGCTGATATTCCCGTTAAATCAGAAATGCTCTGGTTGGAAACATTGATAGTACCTGAATAGCTGCTGGCTTCTGCACATTGGATTTCGCCATCACTATTGGCATCCAATCCACTTATTGCCAATAATGCTGCTTTAAAGTTTATATCAGGAATGTTTACAATACACACTACTTGTACAGCAATAGGAGTTCTTGTTGCACTTGCCCCGCAAGTGGTGCTATCCTGCACATAATAAGTCGTATTGGCAGTTAATACCGGAGTTGTATAATTAGCTCCGCCTCCGAGGTACACACCGCCGGTTGCTGCACTATACCAGCCGAGTGTGCCTGTGCCGCTTGCAGAAAGGATAGTGGAATGTCCACTGTTAATTGTTTGATTGGCAGTCGGTGTCGTATTGGTTGGTGCGGATGGCAATGAATTTACAATAAATGCTCCTGATATTGTACTGGTTTGTGTTGTTCCGCAATCTCCGCTTACTTCACAATAATAATAGAGCGTTCCTACTGTTGTTGCTAATGGAGTATAAGAATCAGAATTTGTTCCTATAGTTGTTCCTCCTGTAGTAGTTGCTGTAGTATTACTATACCATTGGTAACTTAAATTAGTACCCGTAGCTGTTACCGTAATTGGAGTAAATGTTCCATTTAAGCATTGAGTTTGAGTTGCTGTTGACTGACTGCTTATAGCCGGGTTGGTACATGGGGGTGTGCAATTGGTACTAAAACTTGCTCCTGCATCTTTATGTGTCCAGTTGGCATTTGACCATGCTACATTGTCCACCTGAATACAAGTTAAACCTGTGTTGCTTGAAGCATTAAAATCATCAAAGTAGTGATTGTTTCCATTTTGCACATTCAAACTTGTCAACAAATTGTTATCACAATATATGGATTTAAGAGATGCGTTGGCAGATACATTTAGCGTTGTAATAGAATTATCACTACAATATAAATTTCTGAGCACTGTATTCGAAGAAAGATCCAGACTTGTTAATTGATTAAACGAACAGGATAATCCAGTAAGTGACGTGAGACTGTTAACATTTAAGCTTGTCAAATTATTACCATAACAACTTAAACCAATAAGTGCTGTATTAGAAGATATATTCAGACTTGTAAGTTGATTATCACCACAGTTTAATTCTGTAATATTCGTGAAAGATGCTATGCCTGTAAGATCAGAAATGCTTTTAGCTGACACATCAATACTACCTGTCCAGGCAGTGGCTTCAGAGCATTCAATATTGCCATTATTATTGGCATCGAGCCCGGATATGGCTAGCAATGCTGCTTTAAAGTTGGTATCCGGAATATTTACAATGCAAGCCATGCTAAATTCGTAATCAAGATACTGGTATCTGGTATGCGTACCATCGCTGATTTTAGCATAAACGTAATATTTTGTACCTGATGTTAACCCTGAAACTGTCCATGCTAATGTAGATTGAACAATTGAAGCAGCTGTTGCAGAGAAATTTTGTGTGCCAATAGTTGCTGAATTATTATTATTGTATGGATTACGGTCAATATCGAGATAGAAACTTACTGCACTCGCATTTGTATAACTTCTGTAGGTGTAATTGATTTGCAATGCATCATTATTGAATAAAGTTTGAGTACCTGCCGAAAGTTCGACAGCGCTTTTAATTGCAACTGATGTTATTACATTGGGCCATACAGCAGTTGTCCATGTTAATGTTGCTCTTGCCCCCGAACCGCCTAAAGTAGAATTGTTATTGTAACCCGCAATAATGGCATTTCCGCTGTTAGGAATGTCGGTACTTTTTCTGTTTCCGGCAATATCTCTACTGTAAACAAAGCCTGTATTTTGGCCTGTGTTTTCGTAAGTATTAAACCAGGTTCTTTCAGTTGCAGTCATGTTTGCCTGTCCATTTGATACAGGGGTTGCCAAATCTATAGTTCCATGGTAAGCAAGAATGATATTCAAATGGTCGGAAAAATTGAAATTAGAACCAAGAATATTGTAAGTATAGCCTGTCTGGTTATGATAACCACCAGGCAAACTTGTCCAAAGGCGATTATATGCACCTGTTAAAGATAGTCCGGTAGGATAAGCAATATTTTGATAGTAATTGTCAGCAAATAAGATATTCTGATAAATTTGAACAGGCGTATCTATAGTTGAACCCGGTCCTATTGGAACAGCAGCACCTTGCGGATCGGTAGCAGTAAGTGGATGTGGGTCAAGAGAAGTGACTTGTTCCACTTCTATGCCTTGTAGTCCAAGTAAACGAGCAATTTCATACGCCATTCCACCACCGCGGCTATGACCCATTAAATGAATAGGCAACTCTGATAAAGCAGGTTGAGCGTTTTGGCTTTGATAGATTTTTGGAGCTATAGCGGCTGCTACTTCCTGTGCAGTTACTCCTGTTGTTAAATGGTTTGAAACTGCAGTCCAGTTTACCAATACTACAATTTCGCCCGATGTAGCAGTAGCCAGATTATAATTCCAATTGCTGCATGTTGCAATAAGAGCACCTTTAGTACCGCTTACAGTGATTGTTCCGATTTGTCCCACACCACCTGAACGTGCAATAAT
>JBMOHG010000162.1:0-6988 GCA_049317965.1 Paludibacter sp. | reverse complement strand
ATGTGAATCATGTAACTCTTCCCCTAAATTGTGTAACGCATTCGTCTTTCAAAGTCCTCACCTTTGCAAAGTGGAAATTCATCCACAATTAAATTAAAATATATGAAAATTAAAAAGCTACTAACAACCATGGCAATTCTAACGGTTGTTCTTTTTGCGGGTTGTAAAAAAGATGATTATGTCGAAACAATTGGTGTATGCCCGCTTGTAATATCAACTGATCCTGCAAATGGAGCGAATTCTGTACCTTACTATAAGGTAATTACCGCCAAGTTTAATGAGAAAATGGATGCAGCAACTATTACCGCTTCTTCCTTTACACTGCAACAAGGAACTACAGCCATTTCTGGAACTGTAACCTACAGTGATTCTACAGCAACATTTACACCTACAGTTGCTCTTGCAGTTTTTACTACCTACAAAGGTACCATTAAAAATACTGCAAAGGACTTATTAGGAAATGCGTTGCAAGCTGATTATGTTTGGACATTTACTACAATGCCACAAATTTCATTACAAGCTAGTCCTGTTATTGGTGGTACAACCATTGGTGGAGGCTCTTTTGCTATTGGTGCAAGTGTAACCGTTACCGCAACCCCAAATCCGGGTTATGTATTTGTAAACTGGACTGAAAATGGAACTGTTGTTTCGTTGGTTAATTCACCATTACAAATTAATGCCACTAGTTTGGCAAATAATGGAACGGAAGTTTCAACAAGTTCAAGTTATACATTTATTATGGCGGGGAATCGTACTTTAACAGCAAACTTTGCAGTAATTGTGCTTGGTAATTTTGCCATTAATCTTTCGTCAAATCCCGCTGCAGGTGGAACTACAGGTGGTGGTGGAACTTTTGTTGAAAACTCATCTAAAACTGTTACAGCAAATGCCAATACAGGTTATACATTTGTAAACTGGACAGAAGGTGGTTTAATTGTTTCGACTAATGCAAGTTACAACTTCACATTAATTGCAAACAAAACCTTGGTGGCTAATTTCTTAATCAACACTTATTCGTTAACAACAAGTGCTGTAAATGGATCTGTGGCAAAAAGTCCAAGTCAGGCAACTTATAATTTTGGATCAACAGTTGTCCTTACTCCAACAGCAAATGCTGGTTATTCATTTACTTCGTGGACTGGAGATGCCTCAGGGTCATCAAATCCATTATCAGTAATAATGAATGCTAATAAAGCAATTACTGCCAACTTTACATTGAATACGTATACATTGAATGTAATTTCAAACAATGGATCAGTAGTGAAAGTTCCAAGTCAAGTTACATATAATCATGGTTCAACTGTACAATTAACAGCTACAGCGAATTTTGGTTACACATTTACTTCGTGGAGCGGAGATGCAACTGGTTCAACGAATCCATTGAATGTGACTATGTCTTCAAATAAAAATATCACAGCAAATTATACTGCAATAGTGGGCGCATTGACATTAAATGTAACCGCAGTAAACGGAACAGTGGCAAAAGATCCAAATTTGATTGGTTATTTAACAGGTGCTTCGGTAATACTTACTGCTACTCCAAATGCAGGTTATGAATTTACTTCGTGGAGTGGTGATGCAACAGGTTCTGTAAATCCTACAACCATTATCATGAATGCAAATAAAAATGTGACTGCAAACTTTACACTTTCAGCACCAAAAGGACCAGGGACAATAAATTTAGGAGGAGCAGCAATTTATTCTGTTTTATCTAAAACAGGTATTTCAACAACTGTTGGAACTTCAGTTACAGGTAATATAGGCGTAAGTCCGGCAGCAGCTACAGCAATTACCGGATTTGGATTAATCATGGATGCAACAAATACTTTCTCAAAATCGAGTCCTTCGACTTTGGTTTCGGGTAAAGTATACGCCGCTGACTATGCAGCACCAACCCCTGCAAATATTTCAACAGCCATTAGCGATATGGAAACTGCATTTACTACGGCCAACGGCTTGACAACTACAGTAATTACTGAATTAGGTGCGGGTGACATTACCGGTATGACTTTGGTTCCCGGACTTTACAAATGGAGCACTGGTTTGTTAATCTCAGCTTCGGGTGTTACACTTACAGGTGGTGCCAATGATACATGGGTATTCCAAATTGGACAAGGCATGACCGTTGCAAGTGGAGCAATAATTCATTTAGCAGGTGGTGCACAAGCCAAAAATATATATTGGATCACTGCTTCTGACGCAATTATTAATTCCACAGTTGAATTTAACGGAAACATTTTGAGTCAGACATTAATTGCACTTAAAACCGGATCAAAAGTTACCGGAAGGTTACTCGGTCAAACTGCCGTTACGTTAGATGCTGCTACTGTCGTATTCCCATAATTCAAGTTTATCCCCCTTCGGGGGGATTTACCAAACAAAAAATAAACAAAATAATTTTTAAATATATGAAAACGAATAAAAATCATAAAATGGATTCGGGTTTTGCCCGGTTTCCTTATGCTCAAGGCATTAAAAGTCTAATATTAGGCGCAATAATTCTAGTAGGTATTCAAGCACCTATTCATGCTCAGGATTCAATTCAGTACACAAAGCCTTCGTGGTATTTTGGTGTGGCTGCAGGTGGAAACATCAATTTCTATCGTGGTTCTACACAACAGTTAAACGCAAGTTTATCGGTTCCCACTACTTTTCATAATGGTTCGGGAGTTGGTTTGTTTTTGGCTCCACTTATTGAATATCGTCCGGCCGATTCACGTTGGGGTGTGATGTTTCAAGCCGGATACGATAGTCGTCGAGGTGCATTTAATGGTGTAACAACGCCTTGTAATTGTCCTGCCGATTTGATTACCGATTTGAGTTATCTTACAATTGAACCTAGTTTGCGTTTTGCACCTTTCAAATCGAGTTTGTATTTGTATGCAGGTCCACGTTTGGCTTTCAACAATTCAAAAGCATTTACTTATCAGTTGGGACTTAATCCGGCCATTCCGGATCAATTACTCACTCCTGAAGAAAATGGTGACTTTAGTAATATTCGCGCCAACCTTATTTCAATGCAATTAGGTGCAGGTTTTGATATTCCACTTTCGTCACAAAGCCATAAAACTCAATTTGTTCTTTCACCTTTCGTATCGTTTCAACCCTATTTTGGTCAAGATCCACGAACGATTGAAACATGGAATATTACAACCTTAAGAGTTGGTGCAGCTTTGAAACTTGGAACAGGAAAAGAAATTCCTGCTAAAGTGAATGAAACAGCATTTGTTCCAACAAAAGCAATTGTGATTGCCGAAACAGAAGTGAAATTTGCGGTGAATGCACCAAAAAATATTACCTCTGATCGTAGAGTTAGAGAAACATTCCCTATTCGCAATTATGTATTTTTCGATTTAGGTTCAACCGAAATTCCAAGTCGTTATGTATTGCTTAAAAAGAGTCAGGTAAAGGAATTTAATGAAGATCAATTGGAAGTTTTCACACCTAAAGATTTGTCTGGTCGTTCTGATCGTCAAATGGTTGCTTATTATAATGTGTTAAACATTTTGGGTGACAGGATGCAAAAAAATCCAACAACTTCTGTCAGATTAGCCGGAGCTTCGATGCAAGGCACCGATGATGGAATGGCTATGGCAATGTCTGTTAAAACGTATCTTGTTGATGTGTTTGGAATTGAACCAAGTCGTATTATTGTTGAAGGTAGAATTAAACCACGAATTCCATCTGAAGTACGTGGTGCAACAAAAGAACTCGAATTGGTACGTGAAGGCGACCGTCGGGTATCTATCTGGAGCGAATCACCCGAATTAATAATGGAATTTCAAAGTGGCCCGGATGCACCTTTGAAACCAGTAGCTCTAAATGTTGTGCAGGAAGCACCAATTGACAGTTATGTTACGATTAATGTTGATAAAGGAAATAAAGCATTTTCTTCATGGTCGTTGGAGGTAACAGATGAATTTGGAAAAATTCAAAATTTTGGTCCTTATACACAAGAAAAAGTTAGTATTTCCGGGAAAGCAATTTTAGGAACAAAACCCGCAGGTGATTACAAGATTAAAATGATTGGAAATACCAAAAGTGGAAAAACTGTAATAAAAGAAACCAAAGTACATATCGTTCTTTGGAAAGCACAATTGGATGAGGAAGGTATGAGATATAGTATTCTTTACGAATTCAATAAATCAAAAGCCATTAAAATGTATCATAAGTATTTAACTGAAATTGTTGTTCCAAAAATCCCAATAAACGGATTGGTTATTATTCACGGTCATTCCGACATAATTGGAGATAGCGTGTATAATCAGAAATTATCTTTGGAAAGATCAAACGATGTAAGAATGATTATGGAAGATGCCTTGAAAGTTGCAGGTAGAAGTGATGTTACTTTTGATGTATATGGATTTGGCGAAGATAAAAATGAAATGCCTTATGATAACAAATATCCAGAACAACGCTTTTATAACAGAACGGTTATAATTGATATAATTCCGGCTAAGTAAGTTAATCGATATAAAATCAGGCTTTATTCTAACAAAACAGAGATCTCAAATGCTGAGGTCTCTGTTTTTATTTCCTAACTTCTTTTTTGCAAAAATGAATTGTCTTTCAATATATTCTACTCAATATTTCCTTTTTCCAGATAAACGGTTTGAGTTGGGTAAGCGAATTGAATTTCAGCCATTTTGAATGAGCGAAGAATTTCGAGATTCACCTGAGAAGGTGTTTCCATTACATCAGCATTACTTTTTATGAAATAGACAAAAGTTATAATCAAAGCAAAATCGGTAAAATCGGTAAATGAAACTACAATTTCCTTTGAGTCAACATTTCGCACTTTATCGGGCATGTTTTTGAGGATTTCCATGGCCTCATTCATTTTCTCTGGCGTGGTATTATAAGTTAAACTCAATTTCATCAGCACTCTACGCATGGGTTCTTCCGATATATTTTCAATTGGCGCATCTACCATTTTGAAATTTGGAATCGTCACCAATCGCTTTTCCAACGTACGAATACGTGTGCTACGTATACCAATATCTTCCACAAATCCTTCATATTTATCTACTTTTATACGGTCGCCAATACGAAATGGACGATCGGTGAAAATGGTAATTCCACCGAAGATATTTTTAATTGTGTCCTGTGCTGCCAGTGCAAATGCCAAACCACCAATTCCCAATGTCCCAAGTAGTGCCCCTACATTCACACCAATATTATTCAGTGCCATAACAATACCAAGAGCCCAAATAAAGGCCAATACCGTACGTCGGATTATCGAAATTAAATGGCTGTCGAGAATCTTGTGTTTGTTTTCGTCGGTTTTAGGCACCCAATATTCTTCAATCAATGCATTTACCAATCGAGCTACAAACCAGGTAATATTGATGACAATCAGGATTTTATAAGAAACAAAAATGACGTGTTCAAATTTAGGGTCAAGATTTAAACGTTTTGCCGAAATCCAGATGGCAAAAAGCATAATTCCAAATAAAACCGGAGCTTCAAGCATTCTGAAAAGAATATCGTCAAGTCGATTATTTGTTTTTGCTGTCAATTTTTGAATCACATATTTATTGAATAAAATAATGATTTTATTAAGTACAACTGCACCAAGTATATAAGCAAGAGAAATAAACCAGTCGTGTAAAGTGTTTCCGTAATAAAATTGTTCGAACATAAGAAGAGTATTTGAAAATTTGAAAATGAGTTAATTTGAAAATTTAATAAAGAATTACAATTCAAAGGCTATTGCATCGCTAGGCATACGCCAATCACCACGCGGTGATAGATTTATCGATCCAACTTTTGGTCCATCGGGCATACAGGAACGTTTAAATTGTTGTGAAAAGAATCTACGTAAAAATATTTTCAACCATTTTTCAATAATTTCGTTGGAATAAATTCCTTCGAAAGCATTTTTGGCTAAAAAGTATATCTTTGAAGGTGAAAATCCAAAACGCACAAAATAATACAAGAAAAAATCGTGCAATTCATAAGGACCAACTATATCTTCTGTTTTTTGAGCAATATCGCCATTTTCGTCTGCTGGTAATAATTCGGGACTTACCGGTGTATCCAATACATCATGTAATATTTCTTCGGAGTTTTTATCTAATTGATGAGCAGCCCAATCCACCAGATACCGAACCAGGGTTTTTGGAACGCCACTATTTACACCATACATCGATATATGATCGCCATTATAAGTTGCCCATCCAAGTGCCAATTCCGACAAATCGCCGGTTCCAATTACCAATCCGTTGTGTTTATTGGCAATGTCCATCAAAATTTGTGTACGTTCGCGTGCTTGTGTATTTTCGTAAACTACGTCATGTTGATTTGAATCGTGTTGAATGTCTTTAAAGTGTTGAATGCAAGCATCTTTTATAGGGATTTCAAGTATTGTAATTCCCAATGATTTCATTAAATTTAAGGCATTATTATACGTGCGATCGGTAGTCCCAAAGCCTGGCATGGTGATTCCAATAATTTGTTTTCGGTCATAACCAAGTTTATCAGCTGTTTTTACACACACCAATAATGCCAAAGTAGAATCTAAACCACCGGAAATACCCAAAACAACATTTTCTGATTTTGTATGATTCCAACGTTTTGCCAAACCACCCACTTGAATGGAGAAAATTTCCTGACAACTTTCGTCCCGATTGCTGATTGGAGGAACAAAAGGATGTTTATCGAAAGTTCTTTTCAGATCAAAATGCAGAAAATGAGCAGCTTCAATTTGAACTGTACGATATATCTGACTTGATTTATCGTTTGCGAAATTTGTATTTCGCATTCGGTCGGCTTGTAATCGTTCAATATCAATATCGCTCACAATAAGTTGTGAATTAAACGAAAAGCGTTCGGAATTAGCCAGAATTTTTCCATTTTCGGCTATCAAACCATTTCCTGCAAAAACCACATCGGTGCTCGATTCTCCAAAACCAGCCGACGTATAAACATAGCCCGATATACAACGGGCAGATTGTTGCTCAATAAGTTGACGAATATATTGATGTTT
>JBMOHG010000161.1:0-7004 GCA_049317965.1 Paludibacter sp. | reverse complement strand
AGGTAGACAAGTTGAAAGAAGAACTTAAGAAAGTTACTGACAAAGAGGTTCAAATCAACATCTTTGAAATTAAAAGACCTGAATTAGATGCTTACTTAGTTGCAACAAGCATCGCCCGTCAAATCGAGAGCCGTATTTCTTACAGAAGAGCGATTAAAATGGCTATTGCTGCCTCTATGCGTATGAACGCTGAGGGCATCAAAGTCTTAATCTCTGGTCGTTTGAATGGTGCTGAAATGGCGCGTTCTGAAGGGTTCAAAGAAGGTAGAATTCCTCTATCAACTTTTAGAGCTGACATCGATTACGCATTAGCTGAGGCACATACTACTTATGGTAGAATGGGTATCAAAGTGTGGATCATGAAAGGTGAAGTTTACGGAAAGAGAGATCTTTCTCCATTAGTAGGCATGGACAAAAAACAAGCTGCTGGCGGAAAAGGTGGAGATGCACCACGTGGTAAATCAAACTTCAACAAAGGTGGTAAACCGGATGCTCGTAAAAGAAAGTAAATTTTTAAATTAAAGAAAAATGTTACAGCCTAAAAGAACAAAATACCGTAAGGTACAAAAAGGTAGAATGAAAGGAAATGCGCAAAGAGGGCATGAACTTTCTAATGGAATGTTTGGAATTAAATCTGTACATGAAGATGGTATGTTCCTAACTTCTCGTCAAATTGAGGCGGCTCGTATTGCAGCTACTCGTTACATGAAGAGAGAGGGCCAATTATGGATTAAAATTTTCCCAGACAAACCAATCACCAAGAAACCACTTGAAGTACGTATGGGTAAAGGTAAAGGTGCAGTAGAATATTGGGCTGCAGTTGTAAAACCAGGAAGAATTATGTTTGAAGTTGGAGGAGTTCCTTTATCAGTTGCAAAAGAGGCCTTGCGTCTTGCTGCACAAAAGCTTCCAGTGAAAACTAAATTCATCGTTGCTAGAGATTTCGAAGCATAATTTAAATTATTATGAAATGTCGCATTTTTGCTTCATTACATCTGACCTTTAAAAAAAATAGTAAAAACAGATGAAACAATCAGAAATAAAAAATCTTTCTGCAGCTGAGTTGCAAGAGAAACTTAGTCAAACTAAGAAAACCTATGCCGACCTAAAAATGGCTCATGCTATTTCTCCAATTGCTAATCCGCTACAAATTAGAGCGGTTAGAAAAACAGTTGCGCGTTTGGCTACCGAGTTAACCAATAGAGAGCAACAATAATTGTATTCTACGGAAAGATGGAAAAAAGAAATTTAAGAAAAGAAAGAATTGGGGTTGTTACTTCAAACAAAATGGAGAAATCTATTGTTGTTGCCGAAGTTAGAAAAGTAAAACACCCCTTGTATGGTAAGTTCGTGTTAAAAACAAAGAAATACGTTGCACACGACGAGAAAAACGACTGTAACATTGGTGATACTGTAAAGATTAGCGAAACGCGTCCGTTGAGTAAAACCAAATGTTGGAGATTAGTTGAAATCATTGAAAGAGCTAAATAATTATGGTACAACAAGAATCAAGACTAAAAGTAGCAGATAACACAGGAGCTAAAGAAGTTTTAACTATCCGTGTTTTAGGAGGTACCAAAAGAAGGTATGCCTCTGTTGGCGACAAGATTGTAGTTTCAATTAAAGATACATCTCCAAACGGAAGCGTTAAAAAAGGAGCTGTTTCAACTGCAGTTGTTGTACGTACCAAAAAAGAAGTGAGAAGAGCCGATGGTTCATACATCAGTTTTGACGATAACGCTTGCGTATTGTTAAATGCTGCTGGTGAAATGAGAGGAACTCGTGTTTTTGGTCCAGTAGCAAGAGAACTTCGTGAAAAACAATTCATGAAAATTGTATCATTAGCACCAGAAGTGCTTTAATTATTTATACTAATGATAAAGCTAAAGATAAAATCAGGAGATACGGTAAAAGTTATAGCTGGAGATCACAAAGGATCTGAAGGTAAAGTTTTACGTGTGTATCGTGAAAAAAATAAAGCGATAGTTGAAGGGGTTAATATGGTTTCTAAACACACAAAACCTAGTGCCAAAAACCCTCAAGGAGGTATCGTTAAGAAAGAAGCTCCATTGCATATTTCGAACATCGCGTTAATTGATCCAAAATCAAAACAACCGACGCGTGTTGGAATTAGAGTAGAAGGAGATAAGAAAGTAAGATTTTCAAAAAAATCTAATCAAGTACTATAGTGATGGCTTATATACCTAGACTAAAAGAGGAATACAAGAACAGAGTAATCTCTGCTCTTAAAGAAGAATTCGGTTACAAAAACGTTATGCAAGTTCCAAAATTGCAAAAAATCGTTGTAAGCCGTGGAGTTGGTGCAGCAGTTTCTGACAAGAAACTAATTGATTATGCTGTAGACGAAATGTCAAAAATTACGGGTCAAAAAGCGATAGCTACCATATCTAAAAAAGACGTTGCTTCTTTCAAATTGAGAAAAGGAATGCCTATTGGAGCTAAAGTTACTTTGCGTGGAGAAAGAATGTATGAGTTTTTAGATCGTTTGATCACTTCTGCATTGCCACGTGTACGTGATTTTGGTGGAATTAAAGCAACCGGATTTGACGGTAGAGGTAACTATAACTTAGGGGTTTTAGAGCAAATCATTTTCCCAGAAATTGATATTGACAAAGTAAATAAAATCTCGGGTATGGATATCACGTTCGTAACCAATGCAAAAACAGACAAGGAAGCTAAATCCTTACTAGCTGAATTAGGTTTACCTTTTAAAAAGAATTAAGTTATGGCTAAAGAATCAATGAAAGCCCGTGAGGTGAAAAGAGAAAAAACGGTAGCAAAGTATGCTGAGAAAAGAAAAGCGCTTTTAGCGGCTGGCGATTACGAAGGCTTACAAAAATTACCAAAAAATGCTTCACCGGTACGTTTGCACAACCGTTGTAAATTAACAGGAAGACCTAGAGGGTATATGCGTCAATTTGGTCTTTCTCGTGTAACATTCCGTGAAATGGCCAATAATGGGTTGATCCCAGGCATTAAGAAAGCCAGCTGGTAAAATAAACATGTATTAATTGGTTTAAGGTTCGGTTTGCAATACAATCGAAAACCAAGACCGCAAAACAATAACTATGTATACAGATCCTATTGCGGATTATTTGACTAGAGTTCGAAACGCTGTTGCTGCAAAGCATAAAGTGGTGGAGATTCCAGCATCTAATCTAAAAAAAGAAATCACTAAGATCTTATTTGATCAAGGGTATATCTTAAGCTACAAATTTGAGGACTCGACTGTTCAAGGGTCTATCAAAATTGCTTTGAAGTATGATAAAGATACCAAAGAGCCTGTTATTAAAGATATCCAAAGAATTAGTAAACCAGGTTTGCGTAAGTATGCTGGTGCTTCTAACATTCCAAGAATCCTAAACGGATTAGGAATTGCTATTGTTTCTACATCAAAAGGTTTGATGACCGGAAAACATGCAAAACAATTAAATGTTGGTGGCGAAGTAATTTGTTACGTATACTAATTTTTAAATTCTAAACGATGTCAAGAATAGGTAAAAATCCCGTTGTAATTGTTGCTGGAGTAACTGTAGAAGTTGCTGATGCATTAATTACCGTTAAAGGAAAATTAGGTCAACTTACACAAGAATATTCCGATGTAACTGTAAAAGTTGAAGATGGTCATGTACTAGTAGAAAGATCATCTGATCATAAAGATCATAGAGCAAAACACGGATTATACAGATCCTTAATCAACAACATGATTATCGGTGTATCTGAAGGTTTTACTAAAGAATTAGAATTGGTTGGAGTAGGATATAGAGCTTCAAACCAAGGTCAAAAATTAGATTTAGCTTTAGGATTTTCTCACAATATAGTTTTAGAAGTAGCTCCAGAAGTAAAATTGGAAACTATCTCAGAAAAAGGGAAAAACCCGGTTGTGAAATTAACTTCATTTGACAAACAATTAGTAGGTCAAGTTGCAGCTAAAATTCGCGGTTTCCGTAAACCAGAGCCTTACAAAGGTAAAGGAGTTAAATTCGTAGGTGAAGTATTAAGAAGAAAAGCAGGTAAATCAGCTTAAAAAATAAGATTATGTCATTAACAAAATCTGAAAGAAGACAGAGAATTAAATTCAGAATTAGAAAGATTGTTAGCGGTTCAGCTGCAAAACCAAGACTTTCAGTATTCAGAAGTAATAAAGAAATCTACGCACAACTCATTGATGATGTGAACGGAGTAACTTTATTAGCTGCATCTTCAAGAGAAAAAGAAGTAGGTAAAGGTACAAGCGTAGAAGTAGCCAATGCAGTTGGAAAACTCGTTGCTGAAAAAGCGTTAAAAGCCGGTATAGAAAATGTAACCTTTGATAGAGGAGGTTATTTATATCACGGTCGTATTAAATCATTAGCAGACGGTGCAAGAACCGCTGGTCTTAAATTCTAATATATTATGTCTAAATACAAAAGCGTAGAATTAGTAAAACCGAGTGGTCTTGAACTAAAAGATCGTTTGGTGAGTGTAAATCGTGTTACTAAAGTCACAAAAGGTGGTAGAGCTTTCGGCTTTTCTGCAATTGTAGTGGTAGGAGACGAGAACGGCGTGGTAGGTCACGGTTTAGGTAAATCTAAAGACGTTTCTGAAGCGATTGCCAAAGCGGTAGAAGATGCTAAGAAAAATTTAGTGCGTATTCCGTTAAATGGTCAATCGGTTCCTCACGAACAAAAAGGTAAATTTGGTGGTGCACGTGTATTCTTAATTCCAGCCTCTCATGGTACTGGAGTTATTGCTGGTGGTGCAGTTCGTTCTGTATTAGAATCAGTTGGTATTCACGACGTATTGTCTAAGTCTCAAGGTTCTTCTAATCCACACAACGTGGTAAAAGCAACTTTTGATGCCTTATTGCAAATGAGAAGTGCTTATACTATTTCAAAACAAAGAGGAATTTCTTTAGAAAAAGTTTTTAAAGGTTAATACAAGGAATTATGACTAAATTAAGAGTAAAACAAGTTAGAAGCAAAATCAACTGTCCGCTTACACAAAAAAGAGGATTGGAAGCTTTGGGTCTACGTAAAATGGGTCAAGTTGTAGAGCACGAATCAAATCCTGCTATCCTTGGTATGATAAATAAAGTTAAACACTTAGTTTCCGTAGAGGAAGTTAACTAACAATAACAGGTATGAATTTAAGTAACTTACAACCTGCTGAAGGTTCTACACACAATCAAAACAAACGATTGGGTAGAGGAGAAGGTTCTGGAAAAGGTGGCACTGCTGCAAGAGGTCACAAAGGAGCTAAGTCTCGTTCTGGTTATTCCAAAAAGATTGGTTTTGAAGGTGGTCAAATGCCTTTGCAACGTCGTGTGCCTAAGTTTGGTTTCACCAACATCAATCGTAAAGAGTATGAAGGCGTTAATTTAGATACGCTTCAATTACTAGTTGACAACGGAATTATTACCGATACTGTAGATATGTCAGTATATGTAATGAACCGCTTAGCTACCAAAAACGAAATCGTTAAGATTTTAGGAAGAGGCGAATTGAAAGCAAAATTAAAAGTATCTGCTCACAAGTTTACGGCTACTGCCAAAGCGGCTATTGAAGCGGCTGGTGGTGAAGCGGTAACACTATAATTTTATAGAACGATGAAGAACTTTTTTGAATCATTAGCAAACGTTTGGAAGATAGAAGAACTAAAAAATAGAATTCTAATTACTTTAGGATTGCTATTGGTGTATCGTTTTGGTGCACATGTTACCCTTCCAGGTATTGATGCTTCGCAATTAAATAGCTTAGGAAATCAAACTAAAGATGGTATTGGTTCAATTTTGGATATGTTCACCGGAGGTGCATTTTCTAAAGCATCTGTTTTTGCTTTAGGGATCATGCCTTATATTTCGGCATCTATTGTAGTTCAATTAATGGGAATTGCGATTCCTTATTTGCAAAAACTCCAAAAAGACGGCGAAAGTGGACGTAAAAAAATAAACCAGATCACACGATGGTTAACTATTGTAATCACGTTAGTACAAGGACCTGGATACATCTACAATTTATACAGAACTATTCCTGGAAGTGCATTTCTTTTAGGATTTGATTCGTTTGCCTTTTTGTTTTCTTCGGTATTAATTTTAACTACAGGTACAATTTTTGCCATGTGGTTGGGAGAGAAAATTACCGATAAAGGAATTGGGAACGGAATCTCTTTGTTAATTATGGTGGGTATTTTGGCGCGTTTACCACAGTCATTTATTCAAGAGTTTACTACTCGTGTTACCAACAATAATGGAGGACCAATGTTATTGGTTATTGAAATTATCATTTGGTTATTGGTAATTATATCGTGTATTTTATTGGTAATGGCTGTTCGTAAGATCCCTGTTCAATATGCCCGTAGAACAACTACTGGTGATTTTGAACAAGATATGATGGGCGGCAACAGACAATGGATTCCTCTGAAGTTGAATGCTTCGGGAGTAATGCCAATCATTTTTGCACAAGCTATTATGTTTATTCCTGCTGCTTTAGCTGGCTTGTCTCAATCAGAGACCTCGCAAAGTATTGCAGGTGCTTTTAGTGATATTTTTGGATTTTGGTACAGTGTAGTATTTGCTTCCTTGATCGTAATTTTTACGTTCTTTTATACGGCGATTACCGTACCTACCAACAAAATGGCTGACGATTTAAAAAGAAGCGGTGGTTTTATTCCAGGGATTCGTCCAGGAGTAGAAACGTCTGATTTCTTAGATAGAATAATGTCTTTAATAACTTTCCCTGGCTCGTTATTTTTAGCTTTAATTGCTGTGTTCCCAGCCATTGTAGTTAATGTGTTTGATGTGCAACAATCATGGGCAATGTTTTTTGGAGGAACTTCTTTAATAATTATGGTTGGTGTTGCGATTGATACAATCCAACAGATTAATTCCTATTTATTAAATAAGCATTATGATAGCTTGATGAAAAGTGGTAAAAATAGAAAAGCGGTAGCTTAATTTTTATGGCAAAACAATCAGCAATAGAACAAGACGGATCCATCATTGA
>JBMOHG010000160.1:0-7023 GCA_049317965.1 Paludibacter sp. | reverse complement strand
CAACACACGCCTATGTTCATTGGCTGGCTGACCCCGTAAAAACAGGGCAAGCAGTGCATTCCGGCAGTTTTGGTCCCGCAGATCTGCACAAGCAGGGGGAGATTTGTAAATTCAACGGAGTTTTAAAAAGAGAAAATTGATTTTTATAAATGCATTTTATATCAACGAATTGCTTAATTTTGAAGTCGATTCATTTTATAAACCACAAAACCATACTTTATGATAGCTCACTCTCTTTCATCGCCTTACTATAAATCATATAAACAAGCTGTGCTTAATCAAATTGTTGTACTCCTAAGCTCAAAGGGTGATCTATGTGATTCTTTGTCTGCAATTTGTAATTATCTAACCGAGAGCTTTCATTATAAATCCATACGAATTCGTTATCAAGATGAATTTTGTCAGAACATTTATTTCATGGAAACGCCATGGAGAGATGAAATTACTTTAGAAACATCTGGAAACAACAGCATTAGCATTGAATTCTTTTTTACAAATGAAGAAACCTATCAGTTATACAAACAAAATTCTAAACGTGACCCCAATTACTTTACATTAATTTTAAATCTTATATCGGGCTCTGTTTCAAGAAAACTGTTGGAACGATTGATCTTTGAAAACAAAGAGCGGAACAAAGAATTAACCGGCATAAACAAAACCACTGAGATTCTTGAAAAAGCAAATCCACTAGAAGAATCGCTTACAGAGATGTGTCTTTTTTTACCAGACGCCTGGCAATATCCGGACTATACAGTAGTACGCATTATTTATGAAAATAAAGTATTTACTTCCCCTAAATTTACTGAAACAACATGGGTTCAGAGAGAGTATTTTTACACACCCAATAATCAAAAGGGAGTAATTGAAATATATTATTTAAAGGAATTTCCGACTGCCGACGAAGGTCCATTCCTATCCGAAGAAAGAAATCTACTCAACAATATTTCAAACCTCATTGCCGGTTCTGCAACAAAAGCGATTTTTAATAAGTTACGTTTGGAAAACACTGAACGTTTAAAGGAATTAAATGCTATCAATCAAACCTCTAATATAATAGGAAAAGACACCTCTATCTCTGTTACACTTCAACAAATATGTAACATGATTCCGGAATCATGGCAATATCCCGAATTTACATGTGTAAAAATAACATTCGAAGGTACTTCCTACTATAGTAAGAATTTTAAAGAATCAGTATGGTTTCAGAAAGAAAATTTTGTCACACTGGATAATAAAAAAGGCAGCATACTGGTTTTTTATCTTAAGAAATTTCCTAATGCATACGAAGGTCCATTTTTAAAAGAAGAATGTCAACTTCTTACTAATCTTGGCAAACTGATAAGTGGTCATATCAATAATTTCAAAGGAAGAGAAATATTCAATAAAACAGTAAAAAATGTCAAATATCACAAACCTGAATATTTTAGGAAATCACTAATTAAGAACAAACAACCCCTTCAGCTCTACTTTAACAAACAAGTGCTTGACAAATACATTTATCTGGACATGATGAAGTATAAGGTTAAAAACATACTCTTTGTGGCAACCTTGTATGATGCATTTATACTGGAAAATGAAGACAGCTTTTTTGAACAGTTTATGGGCGAAATTTATCAATACAGTTTATTTTCATTGCCTCGAATAACCGGGGTTACATCAGCTCATGAAGCACTTGATTTGTTAAACGTCACTCATTTTGATTTAGTTATTCTGATGGTTGGACTTGACAAAGAGGCTCCCATTGTTTTAAGTAAAGATATAAAGAGTATACACAATGATTTACCAGTATATCTCCTGTTGAATCAAAAAAACAATATTAAGCACTTTGAAGAACTGGTACCATCTTTAAACTCGATAGACAAACTTTTCGTTTGGAACGGGAATTCACAGATTATGTTTGCCATAGTAAAATCCATTGAAGATAATGCCAATGTTGAAAATGACACTAAAATTGGATTAGTAAGGGTTATTTTACTTATTGAAGATTCGGCACTTTATTATTCAAAATACCTTCAATTTTTATATTCCTATGTTTTTGGGCAAGTTCAACAATCGTTGAATGATTCAGAAAGAAATGAAATAAATAAAATTAGTAAAATGCGATCGCGCCCCAAAATTTTACATGCCAGAAATTATGAAGACGCAATATTTATCTATGAAAAATACAAAGATTTTCTGCTTTGCGTTATTTCTGATATAGAATTTGACAGAAATGGGACACTTGACAAGTCAGCAGGAATTCGGTTTATAAAATACATAAAGCAAAAATCACTAACACTACCAATAATTCTACAATCATCTGATTTACACAACGAAAAAGTAGCTAATGCTCTTGGTGTTAATTTCATAAATAAGAATTCAGAAAGTCTTTTGATTGATCTAAAAAGTTTTTTAACTGACAAACTAGGATTTGGAGACTTTATTTTTAGGGATAAAACAGGAAAACCTCTTGCAGTTGCCAAGTCATTGCAGGAATTTACAAAAATTTTAGAGCTAATACCTGAAGAAACATTATATATTCAAGGTATTGAAAACCAATTTTCCATTTGGTTAATGTCACGCGGTGAAATACAGTTGGCAAAAACATTAAATCCAGTCAAAGTTACTGATTTTGACACTTTAGAAGAATTCCGTCAATCCTTTCTGGCAACCATAAACCAATACAAAGAAGATAAAAGTATAGGTAAAATAATAAATTTTGATGATGAAATTATTTTTGATGAGAAAAATATTGTGGGTTTTTCGGGTGGTTCATTTGGAGGAAAAGGTAGAGGTTCGGCTTTTATCAACACGTTGATACACCACCTTAATTTCTCTCACTTCTCTAAAGAAATAAATATTCGCACCCCCATCACTGCTATTATCGGTACTGAGGAATTTGAGAAGTTTATGGAAATAAACAAACTCTATAAAATTGTTTTTGATTCAAATCTCAGCCATCTTGAAATCAAAGAACACTTTGTTAACGCTAAATTATCAAGTGATTTACTTATAAAACTCGAAAGGTTTATTTCTCAAATAAAAAATCCAATTGCCGTTCGTTCATCGAGCCTTTTGGAGGACTCTGTTAATCAGCCTTTTGCCGGAGTTTTTGACACCTATATAATTCCAAATAATAATGAAGATCGTGAACAGGATTTGGAACAGTTATCCACCACTATAAAATTAGTCTATGCATCAGTTTATTCGGAAGATTCCCGGACTTATTTTAAAGCCGTACATCATAAACTTGAAGAAGAAAGAATGGCTGTGGTTCTTCAGGAATTAGTGGGCAGTCATCATGAAAATTTTTATTATCCACATATAAGTGGTACTGCAAACTCCTATAATTACTACCCAATAGCACACATGAAACCCGAAGAAGGATTTGCTGTAGCTGCTATTGGACTTGGCTATTATGTAGTAAATGGAAGAAAGGCTTATCGGTTTTCTCCAATTTATCCAAATATTGATGTTTTTACTCCTAAAGATATGCTAAAAAGTACTCAGGTGAGTTTTTATGCGGTCGATTTGTCCCGAAAAAATATCGACTACATAAACGAAGGTGAAAATGCACCTCTTTCATTGTTGGATATTAGTGAAGCAGAGAAACACAATACTTTAAAACATTGCGTATCGGTTTATAATACCCAAAACGACAATATAGAAGCCGGGTTATCTAGTGCAGGTCCTCGAATTATAAATTTTGCCAATATATTAAAATACAATTATATTCCGCTTGCAGAACTAATTAACGAGTTACTTACAATTGCAAAGGATGCCTTAGGCGCACCGGTAGAAATAGAGTGGGCTGTTGACCTCACAAAGACAATTAACAACTTGCCTTCGTTTTACTTATTACAGATTAAACCAATTGTTACGACTCAACAAAATGATAATATTTTGGTTGAGAATATTGATAAATCAAATACTGTTTTATATACCGAATCAAGTATGGGGAATGGTGAAATAACCAATATTATCGATGTTATTTATGTTAACACGAATAAATTCGATAAAATGAAAACACTGGACATGGTGAACGAAATTGAATATCTTAACAATATAATGTTAAAGAATGACAAGCAATACATACTTATTGGACCCGGACGATGGGGAACCAGAGATCAATATTTAGGAATACCTGTTACATGGTCACAAATATCGAATGCTAAAATTATTGTTGAAATCAGTATCCCAAACTTCCCGCTGGATTCTTCGTTAGGTTCACATTTTTTTCATAATGTTACATCCATGAATATTGGTTATCTTTCGGTGCAAAACTCTTCACTAATTGATTTTATCAATTGGGATATCATCCATGATCAGGAAATAGTACATCAAACCGAGTTTTTCAAACATATTCGATTCGAGAAATCAATAAAAATCCAAATGAACGGGAAACAACGAAAAGCTTCCATCACTTTAAATTCTTAATGATATGAGTAAAATTGTAATCGGCATATTCGATGATCATAATATAGTACAGGAAGGCATATGTTCGTTGTTATCCATCAACGAAGATTTTGAAGCAATACCTACCAGTACCGAGAAAACGCTTCTTTTCGAAGAACTTAAAAGCAATTCAATCAATATACTGATAATAAACATCTATTCGCTAAATACCGCCATACTTAATCTTATTACACAACTAAGTCTGAGTCAGCCCAGAGTTAGAATTCTAATTCTATCTTACTCAATAAACGAAGAGATAATACTCAAAACAATAAAAGCAGGAGCAAAAGGTATTTTAGATAAAAATGCAAGTAAAGATGAATTTGCTCAGGCAATTTACAGTTTGAGGAATGGACATGATTTTTATAGTGATTCCATTACTCATTTGTTGTTGAATAAGTATATCAAAAAAATGAATACTAAAGAAAAAATGAATGAATCGGGTGTAAATGGGTTAAGTTCAAGAGAAGTTGAAATACTAAAGTTATGGGGCAATAACAATTCAAATAAAAAAATAGCCGAAAAACTTTTTATTAGCGTCAGAACAGTGGAATCGCACAAAAATCATATCATGCAAAAACTAAATTTAAAAACCAACATAGATATGATTAAATTCGGCATCAAAAACGACTTAATAGAAATTTAACCCGTATTTCTCTCCGAAAAACACTGAAATCCTTAGGTGTTTCACTTAATTCTAATTCATTTATAAAGGTGTATTATAAATTGTTTAGTACTTTTAAAATCGAGATTTCCAGTCTTTATTGTTTTTTAAAGCTAAATGCATTTGAAACAAAAAACCAACAACGATTTTATTAATAAATTAAACAAACAAAAATGGCCAATTTAGAAGTATCATTGAATGATTTCATGACGAAAATCATTGCAAAAAATCCGGGTGAATTTGAATTTCACCAAGCAGTAAAAGAAGTAGCAGAATCATTGCTTCCGTTTATCGAAGAAAATCCAAAGTATAAAGTAGCTAAAATTCTTGAGAGAATGGCAGAACCTGAAAGAATGATTGTTTTCAGGGTTCCTTGGGTTGACTCTAAAGGTACAATTCAAATCAACAGAGGTTTCCGAATCGAAATGAATAGCTCAATAGGACCTTACAAAGGTGGTTTACGCTTTCACCCAACTGTAAACAGTGGCATCCTTAAATTTTTAGCTTTCGAGCAAGTATTGAAAAATAGCTTAACAACCCTGCCAATGGGTGGAGGTAAAGGTGGTTCTGACTTTGACCCAAAAGGTAAAACTGATAGCGAAGTGATGAGTTTCTGTCAAAGCTTTATGACTGAATTATGTAGACATATCGGACCGGATACTGATGTACCAGCTGGTGATATTGGTGTTGGTGGACGTGAAATAGGTTATATGTTTGGGCAATACAAAAGAATCAGAAACGAATTTACAGGAGTCTTAACAGGCAAAGGTATTGGATGGGGCGGTAGCTTAATCAGACCTGAGGCTACCGGCTACGGTTGTGTATATTTTGCCGAAGAGATGTTAAGAACAAGAGGTCTCGATTTGAAAGGTAAAATTGTTACTGTTTCCGGTTCAGGTAATGTGGCTCAATATGCGACAGAGAAAGTGAATCAATTAGGAGGTAAAGTAGTTACACTTTCTGATTCGGATGGCTTTATTTACGATACAGATGGTATTGATAATGTGAAACTTGCATTCGTTATGGAACTTAAAAACATAAAACGGGGAAGAATTAAAGAATATACTGAGAAATATAAAAATGCAAAATATTATGACGGTCAAACGCCATGGTGCATCAAATGTGATATCGCCTTACCATGTGCAACTCAAAATGAAGTAAACGAAAGTGATGCTTCGATGTTAGTTAATAATGGATGTTTTCTGGTATCTGAAGGTGCAAACATGCCTTCCACTCCTGAAGCAATTGAAATCTATCTGAAATCTAAAATTCTTTATGGACCGGGTAAAGCAGCTAATGCAGGTGGTGTTGCCACTTCTGGTTTGGAGATGTCTCAAAACTCTTTGCGTATGTCGTGGACCAGAGAAGAAGTTGATGCAAAATTGCACCAAATCATGATTAACATTCATGAAACTTGCGTTAAATATGGTACTGAAGAAGATGGATTCATCAATTATGTAAAAGGTGCAAACATTGGTGGATTCATCAAAGTTGCAGATGCAATGATAGATCATGGTGTTGTGTAAATTTTTATTCAAAAATTAATTGAACATTATAGATATTAACTTCAACACTAATAAAGTCATGAAAAGAGAGTTTCCAATAGGTTACTCTCTTTTTTTCGAAACAACAATTGCATTAAGAACTTCGTCAAGACACACTCTGCAGGTGTAGGTCTGCCAAAAGGATGCGAACGTCTGTCGTGTTATGGGAAATCCGAGAAATAAAAAACTCAATGAGTTACGAAGCTAACGACTAAAAAAGGGATAATTGAAAATCAAAGACTTACATGGTCGTTAGTCAGAAGCGGAAAAAAATAAAAGACTAACTTATATTTGAAAAGACAAGAGAAGTATAAACAAACTTTTCAATTATTTTTGCAATCGAAAACTATAAAATTATTGAATAAAAAATAAGAAATCAAA
>JBMOHG010000159.1:0-7125 GCA_049317965.1 Paludibacter sp. | reverse complement strand
TTTTAAGTTCGATTTTGTTTAGAAATAAAACATAGAAATCACTTCTAATCTATTATCAAAATTATAATTTATCAATACATTTTTAAGTATTATCATATTCTAAGCTTATATTTGTCAAATAATTAGTGTGTATTAAATTGTAACTAGTTAGAAACTCAACCTTTTAACACATTGGTTTGTACTTTTTATTTAAGAATAGCGTTATTCATTTCAGACATTGCGAAAATTGATCCAGAAAAAATAGTTTTTGGGCTAATCATAAAATATCAGTATATTTGCAGGTTAAAAAGATATATATAAGTATAGCAAAACAAAGTAAAGAATGATAGATTATATTAAGGGTGAAATCACTGAAATCACTCCAACAAATGTGGTTCTCGAAACAGCAAATATTGGTTATTTTATTCATATAACGCTTCCAACATACTCGGTTCTTGGTCAGCAATCAAGCACTAAATTATATGTATATGAAGTGATTAGAGAAGATGCTCATCTATTATTTGGATTTCTGACTAAGAGCGAACGACAACTATTTCTATTGTTAATTTCTGTATCAGGTATTGGTGCAAATACGGCGCGAATGATTATGTCATCCTATTCGGTTCAGGAAATTCAGGAAATGATTGCTACCGGAAATGTGGTGGCATTAAATGCAATAAAAGGTATTGGAACCAAAACAGCTCAGCGAATAATTGTTGATTTGAAAGACAAAATAGTTAAAGGTGTAGGTGGCGCAGATATTCCAAATTTCATTTCTAATACTCAATCCGAACAAAAAGAAGAAGCAATTTCCGCTTTGGTAATGCTCGGATTTGCTTCGGTTGCTTCGCAAAAAGTGGTGGATAGAATTATTAAGGAGCAACCAACATTAAAAGTTGAACAATTGATTAAACTGGCATTGAAGATGATGTAACAGCAATTATCTTTCAAAACCATTAAAACCCGTCAAACTTTTCAAACTTTTTCTTTCTATGAATTTTACAAAAAAGACTTTCCCTATAATATTTCTCTGTGGATTTCTTCTCAGTTCGGCATACGTGTTTGTAAGTGCGAGTGAGCATTATGCTTTCGAAGCGCAATCGCCAAACGAAAAACCAACATCAACACCAACCGATACATCGAAACAAAAAAAGAGTTTCCCAATTAAAAAATTCACCCAAAACACTTACGAAGAACTGAATACGAAGTATCCAATGGATGCTCCGAAACCAACAAATTTGAAATCGGTGGTGGAATATGATGTTAAATCTGGTAATTATATTCTGAGAACTTTTGTAGGAGAAACAGAAATTGCAACACCTTTTTTGATGACCGAACAAGAGTATCGTAATTTTTCGGCCAAACAAGATATGCAAAACTATTGGAAGGAAAAAAATGCCAAATCAGGAAAAAATAATGAAGATAAGTTTTCAATTTCTGATATGAAATTCAACATCGGTGCTGCTGATAAGGTTTTTGGTCCCGGTGGTGTACAAATTAAAACTCAGGGTTCAGCCGAATTAGTGTTCGGATTTAAGAGTAATACTATTGAAAATCCTGCATTAACAGAAAGAATGCGCAAGTCGGGTATTTTTGATTTTGATGAAAAAATTCAAATGAATGTTACCGGACAAGTGGGTGACAAAGTGAATTTTGGTTTGAATTACAATACTGAATCAAGTTTCGATTTCGACCAAAAAATGGTTAAACTCGCCTTTAAAGGGAAAGAGGACGATATTATTAAGAATATTGAAGCCGGAAACGTGAGTATGCAACTCAACAGCTCACTTATTACAGGTAGCACCGCTTTGTTTGGTATCAAAACCGAATTACAATTCGGAAAACTGAATGTTTCGGCCATTGCTTCGCAACAAGAATCAGAAACACAGACGGTAAGCTCAAAAGGTGGTGCACAAACTACCAAGTTTGAAGTTAATATTGATAGTTACGACGATAATCGACATTTCTTTTTGGGACATTATTTCCGTAACAATTATGAAAATTCGATGAGTAAACTCCCATATATTTCATCGGGTGTTGTAATAAACAGGGTGGAAGTTTGGGTAACCAATAAACGTGGAAATTACGATCAGGCTAGAAATATTGTAGCATTTATGGATTTGGGCGAAACCGAACGAATCGATAAAACACATTGGAGTGTAAAAACTGCAAGCAATGTACCTATGAATAAAGCAAACACACTGTACGATGAAGTTACAGCACTTTCAGGTGTTCGTGATATTCAACAAACAAATTCAGTATTGTCATCTCAATACAGTGCTTTGGGAATCAATGGTGGTGAGGATTATGAGAAAATTGAAAGTGCTCGTCGACTCGAACCATCCGAATATACTTTAAACTCGGCATTGGGAATTTTATCGTTACGAAATGCGTTAAATCCCGATGAAGTGCTAGGCGTTGCCTACGAATTTACTTATGCTGGTCAGGTTTATCAGGTAGGTGAATTTTCGACAGATGCTGTTACTGCACCCGATGCTTTGATGGTAAAATTACTAAAAGCGACAGCTCAATCGCCACAGTTGGCATTATGGGATTTGATGTTGAAAAATGTGTATAATTTGGGGGCAATGCAAATTCAACCCGATAACTTCAAGTTGAATATTGTTTATAGAAACGACTCAATTGGGACTGATATGCAATATATTACTGAAGGTGCCATTCAAAATAAAATCCTTTTACGTGTAATGAATCTCGACCGACTGGATTCGAAAAATGCAACCAATCCGGATGGAAAATTTGACTTTGTAGAAGGTTATACAACACAATCATCTGATGGTAAAATTATTTTTCCGGTGCTCGAACCATTTGGATCGCATTTACGTAAAGCAATTGGGAATGATGATATTGCTAAAAAATACATTTTCCAGGAATTGTATGACTCTACATTAGTGGTGGCGCAAGAATACAGCGAAAAAAATAAATTTCGATTGGTTGGCGAATATAAATCATCGTCGGGTTCCGAAATAAGATTGAATGCCATGAATGTACCACGAGGCTCGGTAACAGTAACTGCTGGTGGAAAAACATTGGTCGAAAACGTAGATTATACCGTGGATTACACCATGGGAAGTGTCAATATTATCAATCAATCATTAGTAGAATCAGGGACTAAGATAGATGTTAAACTAGAAAATCAATCGATGTTCAGCATGCAACGGAAAACCTTACTTGGTACCCATTTAGAGTATCAATTCAGTAAAGACTTCAGTTTAGGCGGAACAGTTATGCATCTTTCTGAAATGCCACTCACAACAAAAGTGAATACCGGAAGTGAACCTATTTCAAACACAATTTGGGGCTTAAATACTTCTTGGCGTGCTGAGTCGCAATGGCTAACCAATATGCTGGATAAAATCCCATTTGTAAATGCCACAAAACCTTCTACCATTGCGTTAAATGCAGAATATGCTCAGTTGATTCCCGGACACTCCAAAGTGGTAAGCTCGGCTGGTTTGGCATATCTCGATGATTTTGAATCGACAAAAACTACGATTGATATCCATTACCCTGTAAATTGGTATTTGGCAAGTACACCAGCACTTTTTAGCGAATCGACAAAAAGTACCATCGATTATGGTAAAAATCGTGCGCTAATGTCGTGGTATTATGTTGACCCTGTTCTAAATGGTGATACAAAATCTACACCGGCTTATTTGCGTAATAATCCTGATGCACAATCAAATCACTTGACAAGAAATGTTTTAGAGCAGGAAATTTTCCCTAACAGGGAAACATTGGCAACACAAACTTCGCGTATGACCATCATGAACTTGTCATATTATCCAACCGAACGTGGACCTTATAATTTTGATGTTACCGGTATGGATACTAATGGAAAACTAATAAATCCTGAAAGTCGATGGGGTGGAATCATGAGAAAAATGGACGCTACCGATTTCGAAACTTCAAATATTGAATATATTGAATTTTGGATGATGGATCCTTTTGTAAAAGGTGGAATGTCAACTGACAAAAGTGGTGACCTATATTTCAATTTGGGAGATGTGAGCGAAGATATTTTGAAAGATGGTAAAAAAGCATTTGAAAACGGATTACCTATTGATGGAGATCTAACAAAAACTGAATCAACAGTTTGGGGTAGCGTGCCTAAAATTCAGTCAACAGTAAGTGCATTTGATAATACTGCTGGTGCCCGCACAAATCAGGATGTTGGTTTAGATGGATTATCAAATACAAATGAATTTCCGAAATTTAAGGACTATGTTGATCAGTTGATTGCAAAATTAAATCAACCCACACAGGCTAAAATGCGTGCTGATGACTTTTCGCCATTAAAAGATCCTTCGGGCGATAATTATCATTTTTATCGCGGAACTGATTATGATAATACCGAAATGAATATTTTGAATCGTTATAAACACTATAACGGTACAGAAGGAAATTCGCCAGAGGCAACAAATGTAACCGAAACTTACGGAACTACAGCTACTTCGGTACCCGATATGGAGGATATTAATTCAGATAATACCTTAAACGAGTACGAAAAATATTTTCAGTATAAAGTAAAAATTAAGCCTACTGAAATGGAAGTTGGTAGAAACTACATTACCGACAAAATGACTTCGCTTGTTGAACTCAAAAATGGAAGAGTTGATTCAGTTTCTTGGTATCAGTTCAAAATTCCACTAAAAGACAATAGTGCCGAAAGAATTGGAGGAATTCGTAATTTCAAATCCATACGTTTTATTCGTATGTTTCTAACTAATTTTAACGATAGTACTACTTTGAGATTCGGAACACTCGATTTGGTACGTGGTGAATGGCGTACTTTTAACAAACCATTGTATGCGGCCGGTACAGTGCCAATTTCAGATGGAAAATTAGATGTGCAGGCGGTAAATATCGAAGAAAATGCCGACAAAACTCCTGTTAATTATATATTACCACCAGGAATTACTCGCGAAACCGATCCCGGACAACCACAATTATTACAACAAAACGAGCAATCGATGGTATTGCGGGTTAAAGATCTTGCCCCGGGCGACGCACGCGGTGTTTACAAAAATACTGCTTACGATATGCGTCAATATAAACGTCTGCAAATGTTTGTACATGCCGAAAAAATGCTGGACGATGTTCGGACATTGGAAGATAATCAATTGTCGTGTTTTGTGCGCTTAGGCTCTGATATGGTAAATAATTATTACGAATATGAAATTCCACTCAAATTGACTCAATCTGGAATTTATAGCGGTGAGAATCTGACAGATAGAGAGAAAGTTTGGATACCCGAAAACATGTTTGATTTTTCGTTTGAAACGCTTACCAACATCAAATTGAAACGAAATAAAGATAAACAGAATGGAAATAATTTATCTGAAATAATTCCTTACCCCGATCCTTCGAAACCAAATAACAGTATTCGTGTGGTTGGTAATCCTACAATTTCTGATATTCAAACAATCATGATTGGTATCAGAAGCGTAAAAGGCAATGTAAGAGGTGAGCTTAAATCAGGTGAAATCTGGGTTAACGAACTTCGTATGTCAGAGTTCGACGAATCTGGCGGTTGGGCTGCCATGGGTAATGTTGCGCTTGGTTTATCAGATATTGGAACAGTAAATTTCTCAGGTAGAGTGGAAACTGCCGGATATGGAAGCTTAGAAAGTAATGTGACAAATAGACGTATGGACGATTTGTACCAAATGAATTTCTCTACTTCTATGGAATTGGGACGATTTTTACCCGAGGCAATAAAATTACAGATTCCGGCATATTTCTCGTATACCAACGAAACAGTTTCTCCGAAATACAATCCGCTTGATCAGGATGTTTTACTTACTGATGCATTGAAAAATGCAAATAATCAAGCCGAAAGAGATTCAATAAAAACAATGTCGCAAACAGTAAATACTTCGAAGAGTTTTAATATTTCGGGAGCTAGAATTAATTTAAAAAGCAAAACACCGCAATTTTTTGACCCTGCAAATGTAAGTTTCACCTATGCTTTTACTGAAACTAATCAACATAGTGCCGAGGTAGAAAAAAACTTAATTAAAAGCGAAAGAGCTGCCATAGATTATAGTTTTTCTTTCAATGCACAACCGTGGGAACCTTTCAAAAAAACGAAAGCACTTGACAAACCAATATTTAAAATAATTAAAGAGTTTAATTTGAATTATTTACCTTCATCGTTAAGTTTTAATACTAATATGAACAGGCAATTTTCTCAAATGACTTTGCGTGATTTGAATATAAGTTCGGTTGCCACAACACCAGGACAGGAATTTGATTTGACTTTTAGCAGAGACTTTATGTGGAACAGACAATTTGATATTAAGTACGATTTAAGTCGTGCTATCAAGTTTAGTTTCCAAACTGCCATGAATGCAAATATTATTGAACCGTATAAATCGCCTGAAATTAACCCTGATTATTATAATGAATGGCGTGATTCAGTTTGGACCAGTATTAAAAAACTGGGGTCACCATATACATATCAACAGATATTTTCGGCAACCTGGAATTTACCAATAAATAAAATTCCTCTTTTCGACTGGATGACGGCCAATGCTTCATATAATTCTACTTATGACTGGAATAGAACTGCAAAAATATCCGGAAGTTCGCAATTGGGAAATATTGCTACAAGTATGGGTGCATGGCAGGCCGATGGTAATTTCAATTTTGAAAACTTATACAATAAATCGAAGTATTTAAAAGCTGTAAATCAACGTTCTTCGGCACAAACAAACAACAATAAAGTAAAATTTGTACCTAAAACATACACTCAAAAAGTAAATTTAGAAAAGAATAAACTTATTACCATTAGTCACAAATTGAATAGTGATAAATTAAAATTCACAGCTACAGATATAAATGGTAAATCAATTCCACTTTCTTATAAATCTAAAAATTCAACTACGGTTGAAATAACATCTAAAGTGAATGTTGACAGTGTATTACTAACTTTTGTGAGTGCTGATCCAAATGTACAAAATGTTGCAAAAACATCAGTTGATTTTGTTGCCCGTACTTTAATGATGGTGCGTAGAGCTTCATTTACTTATCGCGAATCGAATAGTATGGTATTACCAGGATTTTTCCCCGAACCAGGATTTATGGGACAACAAAAAATGAATAATGGAATGTATGCACCGGGCT
>JBMOHG010000158.1:0-7148 GCA_049317965.1 Paludibacter sp. | reverse complement strand
TTATTTATCCTGAAACACAACGCAATATTGTGAATTGTATGTTGGATATTTACGACAAGAAAGGCTGGTTACCTGATGCTTGGATTGCTGATGATTATGCTTATATGCAAGGAGGAAGCAATGCAAATGTGGTTTTGGCTGATGCAGTGGTAAAGGAATTAGGTAGTTTTGATGTAAAAACGGCTTTGCAGGCAGTACGAAAAGATGCCGAACTTCAGTCGGACAATCCACGTACCAAAGGCCGTTATACAAATGACTATAAAAAATACGGTTTTGTGCTGGCAGAAAGTGCTGTCGGTTCCGTTTCGCGAACATTGGAATATGCATATAACGACTTCTGTATCTCTGAAATAGCTAAATATGTCGGAAAAAATCAATTAGCCGAAAAATATAAAGATCAATCATTGGAAGTATTTAAGATGTTTTATCCTGAACACAAGATGTTTTGGGGAAAAGACAGCCTTGGGAAATGGATGCCAGATTTCACATCCGTATCGAAACGAAAAGACCATTGGAACGACCCCTATTTTTACGAAGGCGGTTCCCAAATTTATTCCACCTACATACCTCACGACATGGCAGGATTGATTTATCGCCACGGAGGAAATAAGGAGTATGTCGATTATTTAGATAATTTATTTGAAAGTGGCGTTTTTAGTATCGAAAATGAACCTGAGTTTCTGATTCCATACCAATATATTTATGCAGGGGATTATCCTTCTACTGCAAGGAGAGTGAGTAAAATTTTGCATTCCAACTACATTCCTGATGCCAATGGACTTCCAGGGCAGGACGATTCCGGCTCTATGTCAGCATGGTACGTGTTTAGTGCCATGGGGTTTTTTCCAGTTGCAGGGCAGGATTTGTACTTAATTGGAACACCACTTTTTGAAGAAACCGTGATTCATTTAGAAAAAAATAAAACATTTAGTATTATTGCTAAAAATCTTTCCAAAGCAAATATTTATGTAACCAAAGCCACTCTAAACGGTAAACCATTGAACAGGGCTTGGTTTAAACATACTGAAATCTACAAAGGAGGGAAACTCGTGCTCGAAATGAGCGCAACTCCAACTGATTGGGGGAAAACCAATTTGCCGACATCACTTACAACGAAATAAATTACCCATGAGAAAAACATTTTTTCAAATCACATTTATTCTTGTTTCAATTTTTCAAACAGTTTTTTCAGCCGAAATAACTCCAAATTCTTGTCCTGTGATTGGCGGACAAGTGATTATCGAAAAAGGACAGTCGCGCGAAGAAATTGAATCGCTTTTCGTGATGCTAAAAAACAACAATATGGATATTTGCCGTATCCGAATGTTCGAATCGTACATGCACGACGGCAAAGGAAATTGGGATTTTTCCACTTTCGATATGGCTTTTCAGGCGGCTGAACGCAACAATATTACCATTATCGCCACGCTTTTCCCGATGGTGGAATTTACAAACATCGGCGGTTTTAAATTTCCCGATTCTGATGCTCATATGGCTTCAATTGCTGAATATATCAAGCAAGTGGTTGGTCATTTTAAGCAATACAAATCGCTTTATGGCTGGGTGTTGATGAACGAAATAGGTAGCGGAAAAGCGCCTTTTACCAAACCACTCACAGCGCAGAAATTTGCCGAATGGCAAAAGGCGGATACGGTAAAAGCATTTAATACAGCAGGAAAACCAATCATGCAATTTCAGGAAGAACGGTTTTTGGTCGATTACAATACTTGGTACCTGAGTTGGCTCAAAAGTGAAGTGAAAAAGTACGATACCAAAAGTCATTTGCACGTAAACACACACGCCATTTTTGATACCTACGCCGAATATGATTTTAGCAAATGGCGCACTATTTTGGATAGTTTTGGCGGTTCGGTGCATGCAAGCTGGCATTTTGGAAATTTCACCCGCAACAATTATCATTATGCGATGGCTGCCAACAGCGAAATTATTCGTTCGGGTGCGGGCGATAAACCTTGGATAATGACTGAGTTACAAGGTGGGAATAATTTATGGAGCGGAGGTATTCCAATGTGTCCCACCAAACAAGAAATTGAACAATGGATGTGGACGATTATTGGTTCGGGTGGTAAAGGGATGATTTTTTGGTCGCTCAACGGTCGTTCGGCAGGCATAGAAGCAGGGGAATGGGCGTTATTAAACTTACTGAACCAACCCACTGACCGATTTGAAAAGGCTGCAAAAGTGGCCGGAATTTTAAAAAATAAAGCCGACATTTTTTCTACTGCTAAAGAATATGAATCGGGCGTAAATATTTTGTACACCCGCGAATCATTGTGGTGCGAGCGCAGAGCCGAAACAGCCGGAGCTAATTATGCAGGACGGTTGCCGGGAGGTTCTATCCGTTCGGCTATTGGCTTTTTTGAAACACTCTCGCAAATGGGCATTCAAACCAACTTAAAATGCATCGACGAGTTCGATTTTACGGCGAATAATAACCAAGGCAAAGTGATTATTTTACCGCATCAAATAGCGTTACCTTCCAACTATACAAAATCGTTGGAGCAATTTGTGGCAACTGGTGGCACTTTGCTTGTGGAAGGATTGACGGGCTTTTTCGATGCAAATATGCACAATCAAACAGACGTCAATTTTCCTTACGCCAAACTTTTTGGTGGATTACTCCAAGATGCACCTTTTGAAAGTAAAAATTTCAGGATTCCACTCACTAATCAAAAAACGGCACTTCCGGCACATTTGTGGGCAGGCAAAATTCAATCTACAACAGCGCAAGCTTTGGCAAAAAATACTCAGGGCGAGGTAGTTGCTACCACCAATAATTATGGAAATGGAAAAGTGATTTGGATTCCTTCGTTGGTGGGCATTGCAGCCCGCGAAACTAATAATTATCAACCATTATCGCAATTTATTGTGCGTGAACTACTACCTCAACTTCCTACAACTACCATTCGATTTAAGGCTTTTACTTCAGGATTATTAATGAAAACATTGATTACCAAAAGCGGTTATGTAGTTATTTTGATGAATAAAAATAAGGAAGCAAAAAAAGTGGAATTGCAAATGCACAATGCAAAACCAGTAAAAATTCTAAATGCTGGAGTTGCTGGTTCTGCTAAACTCTCAAATAAATTCATGCTTTTGCCCGAAGAAACAAAAGTGATTGAATTTCAAAAAAATGATTAATTACAAATTCCAAATTAATATTATGCGTTTTTCAAACTATACATTAGTAATTCTGTTTTTTATGATTTCAGAAATTATTTTTGCCAAATCAAGCCTTCTCGAATTACCCATTGCTACTGGATGGGAAATGCGTGAAACTACTTCTGACAAGTGGTTTTCAGCTGTTATTCCTGGTTGTGTACATAGCGACTTATTGCGAAATAAGCAAATTCCGGAACCTTATTTCCGAACAAACGAAAAGCAATTGCAATGGATTGATAAAAAGGATTGGGAATATAAAACCACTTTTGACGTTTCCAGTGAAGTTTTTTCAAATGAACATATAGAGTTGGTATTTAAAGGATTGGATACTTATGCAACTGTTTATTTGAATGAAAAAGAGGTGCTCAAAGCTGATAATATGTTTCGTGAATGGACTATTGATGCTAAAAAACAGTTGAAATTAGGGCCTAATAGTTTGCGAATTGTATTTAAATCGCCTATTGTGGCTGGCCTTGAATTACTCAAAGCTCACGGCTATGTATTGAAAGCAACCAATGACCAAGCCGAGAATGGTGGATTAACAAAAGTCCAATTGGTTAGCCCATTTATACGCAAAGCACCGTACCATTTTGGTTGGGATTGGGGACCGAGGTTTGTAACATCGGGAATTTGGCAACCTGTTTTTTTACGTGCATGGAACGCTGTAAAAATTTCCGATTTTTATGTTCAGCAACAATCATTGGACGATAAATTGGCAATTTTAAATGGACAAATTGAAATACAATCGTCAAAGAACCAACAAGTTGAAGTTTCAATGTTGATAAATGGAAAAAAGGTATCAAAAAAATCGTATTCGGTAAATATTGGTACAAACACGATTGATTTCCCTTTCGAAATTAAGAATCCAAAACGTTGGTGGACAAATGGATTGGGGAAAGCAAATTTATATAACATTTCGGCCGAAGTAGAATCAGGAAATTATTCTGATTCTGAAAGTTGTAATATTGGATTACGTACTTTGCGCTTGGTTCAAAAGCCAGATAGCGTAGGACATAGTTTTTATTTTGAGTTAAATGGCATTCCGGTTTTTGCTAAAGGAGCCAATCACATTCCGAACGATATGTTTTTAGAAAAAGTAACTAAAGATGTATATGATTGGGAAATAGAAACTGCGGCGAAATCCAATTTCAATATGCTGCGTGTTTGGGGTGGTGGCATATACGAGAATGATTATTTTTACGAATTGTGTGATAAGAATGGCATATTAGTTTGGCAGGATTTTATGTTTGCCTGTTCGTTATATCCCGGAAATGAGAAATTTTTGAATTCAATTACACAGGAAGCAGCCTATCAGGTAAAAAGGCTACGAAACCATGCGTGCATAGCACTTTGGTGTGGAAATAATGAAATAGATGTGGCATGGCAAAACTTTGAACCAAATGGAGGATGGGGTTGGAAAAAAAGTTATACAGAACCACAAAAGAAGGAAATTTGGTCGGCTTACGAGACTATTTTCAATCATATTTTGGCTGAGGCAGTGAAGAATTATTCACCACAAACGCCTTACTGGCAATCGTCGCCCGCAAGTATTATCCCAAAAAAGCATGCTTCAAATTTAAATAAATCTGGAGATGTTCATTATTGGGATGTATGGCACAGAAAAAAACCATTTGAAAATTATGCTGATAATATTGGTCGGTTTATGAGCGAGTATGGTTTTCAGTCATTTCCTGAACTTGAAACCGTAAAAAAATATGCTTTGCCTGAGGATTATGATATTGAATCAGAAGTTATGAGACACCACCAACGTAGCAGTATCGGAAATGTGACTATCAAAGATTATATGGATCGTTATTATCAAAAGCCCGTAGATTTCGAGAAGTTTTTGTATGTCGGTCAGGTGTTGCAAGCGTATGGAATTCAGTATGCTGTGGAAGCGCATCGTAGGACAATGTCTTACAATATGGGTTCGCTGGTTTGGCAAATAAATGACTGTTGGCCAGTGGCTTCGTGGTCGAGCACCGATTATTACCGCCGTTGGAAAGCGTTGCAATACGAACTAAAACGGTCGTTCGAGCCAATCATTATTTCTGCTTATTCGAAATCTGACAGCATCTTTGTGGCTGTGGTGTCGGATAAATTAATTGAAATAAATGCTTTGATTGAAATAAATGTTTGCAATTTTGCTGGAAAAACCCTTCATTCCAAAACAAAAAAAGTGTGCTTAAAAGCCAATCAGGTAAGCCATGTTTTTAGTGAGCAAATATCCAAAATGACGGATAATGTGAATGGAAATTACATTTCATTTAAACTTAAAAGCAACAAAGCAATATTGGCAGAAAAGATTTATTTTTTAACGTCACCCAAAAATTTAGAGCTCCAAAAGCCAACAATTATTTCGGACGTGAATAAGTCGGGTTCAATTTGGACAATATGCTTAAAAACAGATGTGTTAGCAAAAAATGTATATCTTAATTTCATTGATACCGAAGGATTTTTCAGCGATAATTATTTTGATTTAGTACCTGGTATTGAGAAAATTATAACGTTTAAATCCAAATTTAAAAAGGATAGAAAACCTACACTTAAAATCATTTCGCTGATTGATAGTTACAAATAAATAATATAATCTGACAAGTAAATTCCGATGAAGATGATTTTTAAATTTCTACTTTTTATTTCTTTGGTTTCGTGCCAAAGCACTCGCAATGTGGCACTTGTAAAACCACTTATTCCTTACAAACCTGTGGTTTCTTATGCCGATGCCGAAAAACGCAGTCAGGTTATTTTGGAAAAAATGACTTTGCCCGAAAAAATCAGTATGATAAGTGGTCATAACAGTTTCTTTATCAAAGGATTTCCGCAATATGGAATTCCACATTTGTATATGTCCGATGCGAGTGCGGGAGTAAATATCCGGAAAGAGCTGAACAACGGCATGGAGAAATCGGTGTCGTTTCCGGCTCCAATCGCGTTGGCAGCCACTTGGAGCAGAGCGTTGGCATACGATATGGCACAGGCTATTGGCGAAGAATGCAAAATTGGTGGCACGGCAATTTTGCTCGGCCCTGGCGTAAATATCTATCGTATTTCGCAGAATGGACGCAACTTTGAGTATTTTGGCGAAGACCCGTATTTGGCAGCACGCATTACCGAAAATTATGTGGTGGGTATGCAAAGTACTGGTACTATGGCTACTGTGAAACATTTTATTGCCAATAATAACGAACATCGTCGTCGCCTGACTGATGCCATAATTGATACACGCACCTTGCACGAAATTTATTTGCCGGCATTTAAAGCCGCTGTGGATGCAGGTGTGATGAGCGTGATGACTTCGTACAATATGGTAAATGGCGAATATACAGCCGAAAGTAAAACCCTGGTGGATGGAATTTTGCGAACAGAATTGGGTTTCAAAGGGCTGGTCATGTCCGATTGGCGGTCGGTGTATAATGGCGATAAAGCCATAAAAGCTGGGCTGGATTTGGAAATGCCGGGCGATTATGCTGATTGGCTAAAAGCATTGGGCGAAACCCCTTTTCGTCATTTAAAACATGAAGCCGCACCACTTCTGGCAGAAAATAAAGTGACCGAAGCAGACATCAACCGCATGGTAAAAAATACGATGCGCTCTGGCATTATGATGGGATTGTACGACCGCCCGATACAGGATACTAGTTTTGCAAAATACTATGATAAGCACGAAAAAATAGCTTTGCAGGTGGGACGAGAATCGATTGTGTTGCTGAAAAATGCCAACAATATTTTGCCAATAATGCCCGGAAAAGCAGATGTAAAATATTTATTAACGGGTGAATTTGCTGCTAAATTGCCATTTGGAGGTGGTTCGGCAGAGGTAAAAGGGTATAATAATGTGCTGATGCGCGATGCGTTGGCAAAAGTTTATGGGAGCGAACTGAACTATATTCCAACGCCCGCGGACGAGGAAATTAGAGCAGCCAATGTGGTTTTTCTGAGCATTGGAACGCATGACCGTGAAG
>JBMOHG010000157.1:0-7224 GCA_049317965.1 Paludibacter sp. | reverse complement strand
GTAGGATATACAATTCCAAAAAACATAACAAAGAAATGGTATATTCAACAGCTAAGGGTTTTTGCATCTGGCTATAATTTACATGTTTGGACCAACTACTCGGGCTACGACCCTGAAGTGGATACCCGTCGGTCGACACCGGCAACTCCTGGAGTGGATTATTCAGCATATCCAAAAAGCAGTTCGTATAACCTTGGCGTTAACATAACCTTTTAATATTTTACTACAATGAAAAAAGAAAATATAATATTCATGATTATTAGCACTTTAATAATCACATTTACAAGTTCGTGTACCGATCTGCTTCAAGTATCAAGTAATTCAATGTTGAGCGATGACGTTGTTTTCACAAATCCTGATTCGGCCAATCAAGGCATTGCAGCCATTTATGACATAATCGGACAAAACAACTCATACCGCAACCGACTTTGGCTGCAAATGGGACTTAATACCGACATAGAATATCGTTCGGGTTGGGCATCGGGTGCCAAATTGAGTATTACAAAAGTGGATGATTATCTAGCGCTATATGCTTCAACCAAAACAATTGGAGAAGGTTATAATAATGCGGATGCTGCTAATCCGTGGAGTAGAATTTATCAGGGAATTGAACGTGCCAATTTAGCCATTGCAGGTATTCGTAAATTTGGAAGTCCTGCAGAAGGTAATGATATGGGGCAACTTTTAGGCGAAGCATTGACCATGCGTGCATTTTTTTATTACGACCTGATTAAATGGTGGGGTGATGTGCCGGCACGTTTTGAACCTGTATCGGAAGCCACAATTTATCTTGCAAAAACTGATAGAGATGTGATTTATAATCAAATCATTGCCGATTTACAAGAAGCATCATTATTACTTTATGCTCCGGGAGCGAGTAAATACACTACAACCACAAAACGAATTTCGAAAGATGCAGCACGTGGATTATTGGCAAGAATTTGTCTTTCGGCAGCAGGTTACTCTATGCGTCCGGTGACAGGGACAACCGATTCGGAAATTAGAATTAATGTTTCGGATGCACGTCGAAATGAATTATATACCATTGCCCGCAATGCATGTAAAGATATTATTACTGATGGACATTATTCGTTAGCACCAAGTTTTAAAAGCATTTTTTACGATCAATGTCAGGATATAGATTCTCACGGTCGTGAAACAATATGGCAATTACCTTACAATTTAGGAATTCGTGGCCGTATGGTGTACAATCTGGGATTAGTGCGCGATCCGGACGGAAAAAACAATGTAGGAGCCATTGGAGGGCAATTTAAAATAATTCCAAGTTTCTACTATGATTTCAACTCAAATGATACACGACGCGATAATACAGTAGTACCATATAAAATCACAAAAAGCACAACTGACGGAAAAATGGAACAGTCTGTTTCTTCGGGTATTATCGGTTTCAATCTCGCAAAATGGCGTGCTGAATGGGTTAAAACTCCAATTTCGGGAACTGATGATGGTGTATCTCCAATCGTTTTACGATATGCAGATGTTTTGTTGATGTTTGCCGAAGCCGATTTATTTTTGAATGGAAACGAAGGCAGTACTTATTTCAATATGGTACGACGCAGAGCATTCGAACAACCATTAAATGCAGTTTCACCTTACGATTTACCTTTAACGTTAGATAATATCAAAAAAGAAAGAGCTTTTGAATTATGTGGAGAAAATATCAGAAAATATGATCTCGAACGCTGGGGAGAATTGAAAGCCAGTATTGATAAAGCAAAAGCCAATCTTATAGCATTGCGCGATGCAACAGGTGATTATGCAACTGTTCCGGGAACAATTTATTACAAATGGGTTGTTGATAATAGTGTCACTGCTCCTACTGTAGGCGAAAGATTATTGGTAATTTATGGATTACAACGTGGCGAAACCGACGAAAAAACAGTTACGGATCCAACTGGTGGTTGGTTTAAAAAAGTTTGGACTCAAGGTATAACTGGTACCGAATTATTTTTAAACGATGGTTTCATTAACAGTCTATATCGTAGAAATCCTGATAAATATCAGTTGTTGCCTATTATGAATCAGATTATTACAACGAGCAATGGTTTGTTGATAAATGATTATGGTTACGATCAATAATTAATTATAGAATCATTAAATAATTTGTTAACAATAAAAATATCGAAAATGAAAAACATTAAATATATTTCAAAAATTTCAATAATAGTATTGACTTGTTTTGTGGGGTTATTCTCGTCATGTAAACAAGATGAGCCTGAAATGGAAATGCCTTATTTATTTCGCCCTATAAATTTTAATGCCGAATTAAATAAAACAATCGCCACAATATCCTGGGCGAAGGTTGACAGTGCTATTTCCTACACTTTTCAATTAAGTGAAGATAGCTTGTTTAACACGATGTTGGTTGATACGGTAACCAATCAACTTTCATATATTAAAGAGTTGGCAGGCGAAACAATGTTTTTTGCCAGAGTGCGTGCAAATGCTTCTGATACAACAAAAAACTCAAAATTCAACGCAAAACTTTCATTCAAAACACCAAAAGAAAATCTTTTTCAAGGTTTTGGAACCAGCAACAATACCGGCAAACTTTTCAGTGCTTATATGACAGATGTAAAAACGCTTACTGTAAAATGGCAGCCGGGTGCTAATGTTACACATTTTATTGCTACTCCTGCCGATTTAAGTTCAAGAGATTCAATTCCAATTTCTGCTTCAGAAGCGTTGGCTGGGATCAAAACCATTGTTGTTACGAGTAATTCCAGTTGGACTATTAAAATTTACAACAACAAAATTGTAAGAGGAACTGCCACTGGTATTGTTGAAGGTGATATTATATTAAATACAGGCGATGATTTAACTTCAGCTATTACCAATGCCACCGACGGACAAGTAATTGTTATAGCTCCGGGAGCAATAATTAAAACTGGAAGTGCTACCAATAGATTAGGAAAAAATATAAAAGTCAGAGGGCTTTCAGCATCCAACAGACCAGTGCTTTGTATGACTGCCGGAACCCCAACGGCAACATCGAGCATGTTAGGGTTTGTGGATGGCTCTACAATTGATTTTGTGAAATTTGAAAATATAGATTTTACAGGTTATTGCGATAATAGTACTTCTGCTATTAAAGTTGGTTATTTGTTTAATAACAACCTTATGACTACTGTAAAAAATCTGTCTTTCTTGAACTGCAATCTGCATAACTTTGGAAATACACCCATGCGTCTGCAGGCTGCTAAAAGTCAGGTAATTGATACCCTAAGTTTTAATGGTTGTGTGTTTAATGAAATTGGTTTCGTTAGCACTTATGCAATCGTAAATGTCAATTCGGCTGATTATATCAATAATATCTATTTCAGCAATTGCACAGCTTATAATTTTAAAGGTTCGTTGATTGTTCGATCTGTTGCAGCACCAGTTGTGGCAACTATGGGAACCATAAACTTAACCAATTGTACAATAAATCAGGGAATGCAAGATGCAACAAATGCACGTTATTTAATTGATGCCAATGGAACAACAATAACCAACGGAATTACAGTAAAAAACTGTATTTTTGGAAATACCGGTGGCGCAATCGGAGCAAATGGAATAAGAAAAGCAGCTACAACAACTACCACTATAACAGGTAGTTACTTTACAAGTGATTATGTTGACGATCCGGTAACAATTGTAACCTCATATTCAATTAAATCTTTAATGTCGTCTTTTGCGGGGGCATCTACTTCGTTGTGGAATGACCCGGTTACAGGTAATTTCACATTAAAAGCCAGCACTTTTGCAGGTAAGTCTGTTGCAGGCGATTTAAGGTGGTATTAAATTGGTTTAAATTTTAATATTAAACTTTCAATTAATGAATTTATTAATTTTGTTTCAAACACATCAATATAAAAAGTAGAATAATGGATATTTTAAAAAAAATAATAGCAGCAATTGTCATATTGGGATTTGTTTTTGGATCTTCGGGAATAGAAGCAAAAAACTCGTATGACTATCTTTACAAAAATCTCCAATTCTCGATGCCGAAAGTTGTAGCACCTGTATTTAAAAACAATACACTTTCTATTACCGATTTTGGTGGTAAAGGTGACGGAAATAAATTAAATTCCGATGCGTTTCGACTGGCAATTGATGCGCTATCCAAAAAAGGTGGTGGAAAACTTATTGTGCCTGCCGGAGTATGGTTTACAGGTCCGATTGTATTAAAATCAAATATAAATTTACATTTAGAAAAAGGTGCATTAATACTTTTTTCACCTGATTTTGATTTGTATCCGTTTGTAAATACAATTTTCGAAGGACTGGAAACACGCAGATGTCAATCGCCAATTTCGGGAAAGAATCTTGTAAATGTGGCAATTACCGGTGAAGGTTCAATAAACGGTTCGGGTGATGCATGGCGACCATTAAAAAAATCGAAAGTAACAGAAAATCATTGGAAGAAAGTCGTAAAATCGGGTGGTGTATTAAAAGATCCTGCCTATTGGTTTCCGTCAGCAAAATCATTGAAAGGTGAGTCGTTAAGCGACATGAATGTTCCACGCGGCAATCTATCAGATGCTCAATGGCTTGAAATTAAGGATTTTCTACGTCCGGTAATGATTAATTTTATAGAATGTAAAAATGTTATGCTACAAGGCGTATTGTTTGAGAATTCACCCAGTTGGAATATTCATCCATTGATGTGTGAGAATTTAATTGTTGAAAATATATTTGCCCGAAATCCGGGATATGCTCAAAATGGCGATGGAATTGATGTTGAATCCTGCAAAAATGTATTAATTATCAATAGTACTTTTGATGTTGGAGATGACGCAATTTGTATCAAATCGGGGAAAGACGAAGAAGGTCGACGTAGGGCACGCCCAACCGAAAATGTTATTGTGGATAACTGTAAGGTATTTCAGGCACATGGCGGATTTGTTGTAGGCAGCGAAATGTCGGGCGGTGTTCGAAATATTTCGGTACGTAATTGTCAGTTTTTAGGAACCGACGTTGGTCTGCGTTTTAAAAGTAATCGTGGTCGTGGTGGTTTAGTCGAAAATATCTATATCAGCGATATTTATATGTTTAATATTGCTACAGATTCATTTTTATTCGACTTATATTATGGTGGAAAATCGGCGTCTGAATCATTAGAAGATGGAGATGAAAGCCCCAAAGAAAATACTATTCCTGCTGTAAGTGCCGAAACACCTTCATTCCGTAATATCTTTGTAAAAAACATTGTTTCGAGAAATGCACGCAGAGCCATGTTCTTTAATGGATTACCGGAAATGAATATTTCAAATATAAATGTCGAAAATGCATATATTACAGCTCAATATGGTGCTGTGCTTTGCGAATCGGAAGGAATAAAATTTAAAAACATACATATTGAACCTCAATCAGGACCAGCATTAATGCTTCAAAATGTAAAGAACTTCTCAATAAAAGAATTTTCATATCCTATTTCACTAAAAGAAGTAATTAAAATTGAAGGTAAATCCAGCAATATTCAATATCCCGATTCTATTGACAAAACAAAAATTATTGGGATGAAATAACTTGAAAAAATAGTTATACAAGGTGTAAGTATTTTTGTTATAAATAAATTTTATCTTTGCATTCCAAAATAATGGATTATAAAACAGGGGGTTGAAACCCCTTGTTTTATACTATCCTATATTTTGTATCAGAACCTTAGTACAAAAATGACAAATAAAAGTCTTAACCTAAATTCAATAGTTCATTATAAAAAATGTTTTATTGAACGCTAAGATGCAAAACTTGTCCCGCCTAGCGGGAGTCACAAAGACGCGACCCCTATCCCCCTTTGGGGACTTTCCCCTAAAAGGGAAAGAAATAGGAAAAATGGTATTTGAAAAACTGAAAGTTTTTGTCTTAGCGTTCTTTTTCTTGTTATTGAATATAAGGCATTTAAAACTTAGCGGCTTTGCGTTTACTCTTTGTTTTGAGCAAAGCTCTATTAGTTAAACTATTGAATTTAAATCATTATTAGTCAATATGATATAACTTTATATAACGACCCGTTGTAATAAATAGGTAATTAAAATCAATTTTTTATGAAAATAAAATTCCATCAATTCTTATTAGTCTTTTTAGTGCTAAATATCGGACAAATTAGTGCAAATCAGAAATATTACGTTCGTATGGCAGATTCGGAGATGAAACGATTTCCACAAAGTTGGATGGTGGATTTTTCGACCGGACTTAAATGGGATTATTGCAATGGTCTGGAATTACAAGCCATTTATAAAGTGTGGGAAAAAACCGGTAAGAAAAAATATTTTGATTATGTGAAAAGTTATACCGATACCATTATTGATATAAATGGCAATATAAAAGGCTATAAATTATTAGATTATAATATCGACAAGGTTAATCCGGGTAAAATGGTTTTTTTGCTATACAAGCAGACAAAAGAAGAAAAATTAGCTAAAACCCTAGATTTGCTTTACAGTCAGATGACCACTCATCCACGTACCAACGATGGTGGTTTTTGGCATAAAAAAATCTATCCCAATCAAATGTGGCTGGACGGGCTTTATATGGCTTCGCCTTTTTTGGCTGAATATGCATTGTATAAAAACAAACCTGAAATAATGGACGATGTAACAAATCAGATTACCATTATGGCAAAGCACAGTTATGATGCAAAAACAGGTTTGTACTATCATGCATGGGACGAAAGTCGCTTACAACGTTGGTCGAATCCTGAAACCGGAACTTCACCCAATTTTTGGAGTCGCAGTATGGGTTGGTATATGATGGCAATGGTAGATGCACTCGATTATATTCCTGCCGATCATCCAAAACGCACCGAAATTTTGAAAATATTAAATGATTTAACCAACTCATTATTAAAATATCGTGACCCAAAATCAGGCATGTGGTATCAGGTAACTGACAAAATGGGCGAAAAAGGAAATTATATCGAATCGAGTGGTTCTGCCATGTTTATTTATAGCATGGTAAAAGCTGCACAAAAAGGATATCTGCCCAAAACTTATCTGAAAACAGGAAAAACGCTTTATAATCAATTCGTAAAACGCTTTGTAAAAAACAATGCCGATGGTACTATTTCCATAACTGATTGTTGCGCTGTGGCCGGTTTAGGTGGCGAAAAGAAATACAGAGATGGAAGTTACGAGTATTATTTGTCAGAACCAATCCGCGACAATGACCCAAAATCAGTTGCTCCATTTATGATGGTGAGTGTGTTGTTGAATAAATAAA
>JBMOHG010000156.1:0-7287 GCA_049317965.1 Paludibacter sp. | reverse complement strand
GCTTAGAGAATTCAACAGCCTGAATGCCAATAATTTTATATAATGCCTCCTTTGCTGACCAAGTTAATTGCAAATGTCGTACATCTTTTCCATAAGAAAAATCAACTTGCTCTGCTTCACTTAAAAAACGCGTATATAATTTCTTGATTTTTGGACTTGGACATTCAATATCAATTCCTACAAAGCGAGTTGGATGCGCAATTATAGCTATCCAATTCCCACTATGCGAGATACTTATATTGTAACTTCGGTCTTCGAGATATGGTTTTCCATTGTCATCGTAACTGATAATTACATCTGTTCCCAACAGTTTTTTAAATGCTAACCGAATGCTTAAAAACTCTTTTTTTCGCTTGTCAGAACTAAACTTATTAAATTCGTCGAAAACCAAATCAATGTTTTCAAACTTTTGAATCAACTCTTCTACACTATCAGTAACCTCAATTACCAATAATCGTACATCATCTAATAATGTTTTGTTTTTATCAATTGGAGATAGCATATTTCGCTCTGATTACAAACAAATTAATCACTTCCATTCAAAACTCTCCATTAATTTAATCACATCTTCGCGAATATAATCGGCCATAGGTGCAATAGAATCTTTATTTGGTACATTATTAAAATAAAGAGCGCCCCTAAAGAAGTGATGTGTGCTGTCGGTAAGCACAAATTGCAATGATGATGCTGTATTACCTTTCAAATCATATAGAATTCCATGTACGTTTTTTTCGGGATGATTGAAAACCTTTTCCGCAATTCCATCGGCTCTGACGCTGTGTTTGTACACTATTTTACGCGTATCTTCCAGTAAGTCAATTAAGTTTCCATTTATTGGTTTGTAACTACAATAAATGCTTGCATTCAATTTTGGATAATACAAATCAATCCAGTACTTCTCTGTTTTTGTTTGGCGACTTATTAATTTTACGTTTTCTGGTATCTCAAATCGGTATGGCAATTGGAGCGTATCAATTTCTCTGTAAACATGTTTTGGCAGGTCAACCCTAAAATATCCATAGGGTCGGGGAATGCTCGTTTCGGCACACGACCAAAAGAGACTTGTAAGTATTATAAATAAGATTACTTTTATTGGATTAGTCGACATGTTGGTTTGAATCATTTACGGTTTGAAGTGTTTATTCTTCCTCTTTTTTGAAATCATCTTTGATAAATAATTTTACCTTTTTAATGCGGCGATTATCAACAGCAATTATTTCAAAAACATATCTTCCATAGCCAATACGTTCATTTTTAGCAGGAATTTCACCTTTTAATTCCAAAATCAAACCAGCCAGCGTTTCAACTTCTTCTGTTACTTTCACAAAATCTTCTTCCTCAATTTCTGCTATTTTGAAAAAATCGTTTAACTGAATTTTGGCTTCAAAAATAAAGGTATGATTGTCTATTTTGCTAAATAATTCCTCTTCGTTATCGTATTCGTCGCTAATATCTCCAACAATTTCTTCAAGAATATCCTCCAGCGTAATTAATCCAGATACGCCGCCATACTCGTCGACAACCAAGGCTAAATGTATTTTATGTTCCTGAAATTCATTTAACAAATCGTCAATCTTTTTTGTTTCAGGCACATAATAGGCAGGCCGTACCAGACTTTGCCAACGAAAATTCGCCGGTTTATCAAGGTGAGGAAGCAAATCTTTGCTGTATAATAAACCCTTTATATTGTCGCGAGTTCCCGAATAAACAGGAATTCGCGAATATCCAGAACTGATAATTACATCCAATAATTGCTTGAAATTTGATTTAATATTTACATCAACTACATCAACACGTGAAGTCATAATGTCGATAACTTGAATATTCCCGAACTTTATAATTCCTTCAAGTATTTCTGTATCTTCATCTTTACTATTGGAAGTTAATTCCAATGCGTGTGAAAGTTCATCCATCGAAATATTATTCCGGGTGTGTTTTGCTAATCTATTATTTACAATTGATGTGGAATTGATAAGTAAACTTACGAATGGGCCAAGTATTTTTTCTAAAACCGACAATACAGGTACGGCAATGGTAGCAGCTTTTCTTGCATATTGCGTAGCATACACTTTGGGAGTAATTTCGCCAAAAAGCAATAAAATAAATGTAATGATGACGGCATTAAAAACGAATCCAACCAGTTCGTTTTGTGGATTACTTTGAAAATCGAAAATAGCATTTGTAAATACGGTAAGTAATAGAATGATAGCCACATTCACAAAATTTATTCCAATAAGAATACCTGCCAGTAAGCGTTGTGGACTATCCAATAAACGCAGAATAGTGCGGTCAACTTTATTTTCACTCTCCTCCATTTCATCAATAGTTTTTGGATCGAATGAAAAAAAAGCGACTTCTGCTGCTGATATTAATGCAGAGAAACATAATAATATCATGCTCATTAACAAGGAGATAATCGCAACTATTGCATCCGGATTATCTTTAACAAAGAACAGTTCAATTTCCAATTAAATAGGTATTTAAATTCAATTATTTCAATAAATGCAAAAGTAGTTATTTTTTTTCAAATGGAATAAATACTTGAACAGAAACAATTTGTAGAAATATGAAATCTATACCATATTCAACCTTATTATCTTATTGATATAGCAGAAAATGTGTGATTTATAAATTTTCTTATCCTGCACTCAGATACATATAAAACCATATTGGAACTTACCAATAATTAAGCACGTTAGAAAGATTAAAATTTAAGTAAAAGAACATGCTGTTAAACTGAAAAAAAGGTTTTATCTTTGAGCCAATAAATAATTTATTACAATTGTAAACTATTTACGTTGCGATTTAATAGGTTGAGTATGTACTGTACAAATATCTAAATATCAAAATAATAAATTAATCAAACAATACAGATAAAACGGATGTATTGGCAATGGCGCAGTACATACAGGAAACAGTTGCACATACATAGGTGATACCAAACATGCAAAAAAAAGACGACCATGATACATTGCCCTCACCGTTAAAATAATTTCGAATTTCAAGAAATATACATTACAAATAAAGTCGGTTGAAATTCTTCATCAATATTCAGCTGTCTTTGAATTATTGCACTTTACAAAAGTGCCCAAGCTGGTGATATACTCAACTTAAAATCGTTAAATTAAAAAACTTTTCAACACGAATTAAAATAATAAATGTTTGTATTGGTAGTTTCATTTTTTTTTCTTTTCTTGTAGCCAAGATTTTTAATTTTGTTATTAATTATTGTTTGTATATGTCAACGTAAACAAATTATCATTCAACTAAACCAACAAAATTTATTATGGAACAAGCATCTCACCTCACTTTTAATCTTCAGGAAATCATTCAAAAAATTTCAACTGAACTTTTTGAATCGGAACTAAATCCCGAAGTAACTGCAAAAATCAAAGTTGAAAGCCAACAATTGGCACAATTTCTTGATGTTACAGAGCAACAAGCTTGGTTTTTTGCCATTATCTATGTTCAGCAATCCATGTTCTTTACATGCGATTTGTCCGAGATCATGAGTGAACTAGCCATAAAAACATCCAAATTTGCGAAGTACAGACAAGATATTATTACTTTGATTGATAAGAGAATAATAATGTCAGATTCAGAACGAGTTAGCAAGAAAAAGGTACAAAGAGCAAATTTCAAGTTCATGCGTATTTACGACAACGTAATGGAGGCAGTGTATCACAACATACCTATTAGTGAAGCCAATAAAGCAGAACAGCTAGATATTTATGAGTTTTGTAATGCTATTTCAGACTTCATTGAAGAAAGAAGCCAAAAAAATATTAGTACAGATCGTCTTTTTGGTGAAGTGAGTGCATTGGAAATGTATAATCAACATATAGAAGCCATTGTTAAACTAATGGATATGAAAATTACGATGTTTGACCGCACGCTGTTATACGAGATGTGCGACGATATGGTACGTGGTGGTGGCGAAACAGGGGTAGAGACTACTTTGAAAGACATATACGATTCTACAAAACAGAAATTTACGAAAATTAGAGAAATTACCGAAAGTACAAGTAGGCTTTTGGAAACCAATTTAATAGTAGTTAATAGTTCCAATTTTGTGAGTGATGTAACCATTACTTTAACCACAACAGCTATTGAATTACTGCTGGGGCAAGATGCCGAAATGTTTATAAAAAAACACACGCTCAAGGATGTGATTTCGGCAGATTCTATTGCCACCAAACAGCTTTACTTTGATGAAAAATTTCAAAAACAAATTGACTTTTTTCAAACCAGTCTGACGAATGAAAAATTCACAGCAATGCAAACACGATTGCAGGAAATGGCTATGCCAAAAGGTGTAGCAGCTGTGTTTTATGGCTCACCGGGTACAGGTAAAACCGAATCGGTTTATCAAATAGCCAAGGCAACAGGACGTGATGTTTTGTACGTGGATATTAGCCAAACAAAATCCATGTGGTTTGGCGATAGCGAAAAGCGCATTAAAGCGGTGTTTAACGATTATACTAGACTATGCAAAAAGAATGCGGTAAAACCCATTCTTCTCTTCAACGAAGCTGATGCTGTACTTGGTAAACGCAAGGACAACAATGCATCCAATGTGGCACAAACCGAAAATGCCATTCAGAATATTATTCTGGAACAAATTGAAAAAAACGAGGGCATTATTATAGCCACCACTAATCTGGTGGATAACTTGGACACGGCTTTTGAGCGCAGATTCTTATTCAAACTAAAATTTGAAATGCCAAGTGTGGAAGCAAAAAAACAGATTTGGAAAAACAAACTGAACTGGTTGGACGACACACAAGCCAGCGAACTTTCTGCCCGCTTCCACTTCTCGGGTGGCGAAATTGATAATATTGCCCGAAAAGCAATTATCAATGAAGTAATTACCGGAAACCGTGCCATCCTTACCGACCTTGTGGAGTATTGCGAAACGGAGCGATTGGTGGGTAAAAGAGGAAAGAAATTGGGATTTTAATTTAAACAATATATTCATTATTAATCATTCAAAAAATTTAAAATTATGGCACAACATCCTTTTATTACAGGTAGATGGTTACAAGCAAACCATCTACAAGAAAATGAAAATTGGCACATTGCAAGAAATCAACAAAATGAAGTAACAAGTTTTGGTTATGTACCAAACAATCAAATCAAAAGTATTTTTTTAGGCACATTTCCTATTTATGAAATTTCTGAAGGTGAAAATCAAGGCAATTTAGAATTCTTTTATGGAAGTTGTGAAAATAAGTTTTGGCCAACATTGAATAATCTATTTCAACAACCAATAAACACAGTTCAACAACGAATCGAATTGTTAAATAATTTAGAAATTGGAATTTCTGATATCCTATTAGAAATTGAAAGAATTCAGCCAAGGCTAAGTAATGATAAAAACTTACGGGAATTAAGGTACAACGACATTCTTGAATTAATTGAAAAATTCCCAACCATAAAGAATATTTTTATAACGTCAGGTGGAAAAAATGCAATACCTAATTTAAACGCCAATAATAAAAGTAGTGGAACATGGCTTAAAAATTCTATTTCACATTTTAATCCCACAGGTTTTAATAATGTTGGATATGTGAAAGTTATTACAGTAAATGGTATTAAATTTAATTTAATTTATCTATGTAGTCCTAGTAATAATGCAAATGTGGCTATACAGGGGATTTTGAACAGTAATCATAATTTTGGATTACAAAATTTAGATATTAATTTGTTTCGTCAATATCAATGGAAGTATTTTATTGACATTTATCATCGTGGGGTAATTCCTGATATACCTAATCAATTAGTTGAGTTTTTTGTTAATTAAAAATAAATATTATGGAAAGTAAACAAGGAAATTGGAAAAATTGCTGTACATGTGATTTTTGGACTGGTCAAAGGAAACCGTCATATTGGAGAGATCGAGTTGAATATGAAAGCGGTGCTAAAGGTGAATGTGCTGGTGGAGGTTGGAACAGATCAAAAATGGAAGCTAACGGAGGTTGTAGCACTTGGCGAATGTGGAGTGTTTTGAAAAAATAAAATTGTTATAATCAAAACAATATTTTCAGAGAAAGCTTATTGGATTAACGATACACATAAACCAAAACAAATCAACCCCACAACAAAAGTGTTTCTTTTTTAGGTACTAATTATATTTTGACTAAATTGTTTTAAAATAATAAGCTCACATCGCTCATTCTAATACGTTATAAAATGGAGTCGAAAAACTAACAACTGAGAAGAAATAAGGATAATAACACTTTGAAATTATATTAAAATGGACACAGAAACAACTTTAATCGGATTATTGGAAATTGCTATTATAGCTTTCGTTATTTATATTTTCTGGTATGCAAAGGATTCAAAAGAAAGAAAAATTGATGAAGAAAAAAAAATGAAAAAAAAGTTAGAAATTGATCGACAAACAAGAGAAATAGATGAAAAAATTGAAAATGAAAAAATTTATAAAAAAATCAGTTTTCTTATAAAGCAATTAGGCAATAGTAACAGCAAAAATAACATAAAAGAAATCACTGAACTTAAAAGTTTTATCATTGAAAATGAAAATTCAATCATTGCAAAAGGCGGAGATGAGATATTGTTTCAGTTCTTAAAAATAGATACATTTCTACAAGATTTTAGAAATTTAGCTATCAATGAGATTAAAGATATTAGTATTAATTATCTGGATACTATTCAGTTGATAACAAATAAAATAGAAGAAGGTGTTAAAAGTAAAAATTTAAATAAAGTTGAATCTTTAGCTTTAAAAATTGATGATTTATTTAATATTGGCAAAAAAATCAAATCTGGGATTAAACAAGAAATAGATACTTTATTTTTTTACAAATCAATGGCACTTTCTATGTTAATATTTTATTTGAATAACAAAAAGATTAGATATTTTGAAATTTATGAAGCATTTGAAAAATTAGGAGCATTTGATAGTTCATGGCAGAAAAATGTTGCTTCCAAACTAGGAAGTATTGATGATAATCTCATCAGTATTAACAACAAAATGACGGAATTAAATGATAATTTTATTAGACTAGTTGAAAATACAGATAGTATTGTCAAAGAATTGGAAGATGGTTTTGATGAGATAAATAATAAGATAGATTTAAATAATTTACTTCAAGGAATCACAGCTTATAATGTTTACAAAATAAACAAACAAACAAAATCACTTTTGCCAAAGAAATAATTTAATGGTTATCATTATCCACCAAATCAAGCATTTAGGTATTTCAGGCATAACGCTATTTCCGTTTATTATTCTGCGTGATAAGGCTTTGAAACTCGATAAGT
>JBMOHG010000155.1:0-7295 GCA_049317965.1 Paludibacter sp. | reverse complement strand
GCTTTGATATTATGTGTGGTAAGCGTAATGAAGGTATCATCTCTTGGGGGCACGAATAAGGGATTATATCTACTTTGAAGCAATGTTAATCCATTATTCGACAAACAATTATTTCGCACTTCATTTAGTACACGAATAAAATCAGCATTTGTTTGTCGAAAAATCTTATCCAGCTCAATATATATTGGTTGCTGCTGTAAAATTGCCTGACTATGAAAAAAATATGGACTTGAATAATACTGAGATAATAATCGCCATTCCTCGTCGGTAGCCACTGGTGAAAGTTGAAACATATCGCCAATGAAAATTACTTGAACTCCGCCAAAAGGTTGGTTATTTCTATAACGAACGTGACGTAAAATAGTGTCAACAGCATCCAGTACATCGGCTCTGACCATGCTAATTTCGTCAATTACAAGTAATTCAAGCTCTTGCAATACTTTTCTGCGATTCCCCTGCATTTTCATTTTTCCAATTAAATCTTTCCGACCTTCAGATGTAGGTATAAATGGTGTAAAAGGCAATTGAAAAAAGGAATGCATTGTAGTTCCACCAGCGTTAATAGCTGCTACACCAGTTGGAGCAACAACTGCCATTTGCTTTTTTGTCGCTTTCTTAAGATTGTGCAGGAAAGTAGTTTTTCCGGTTCCAGCTTTCCCTGTAAGAAAAATACAACGATTGGTAAACAAAGCAAAATCATGTGCTAGTTGATAGTAAGGTGAAGGTGTTTCCATGTTTTAATTGATTATTGGTTTATATCTGCAAAAATAGGCAAAATATTCTAAAATTAACGATTTTCTGATTATTTATTTTTCTTGTAATCAAATCAACTTGTGAGTAAACTAAATTGAGAATTTTTTCTAAAACAAAACATATTTAAAATCTTAAAATGCATCTACATTAAATGATTATTAAAAAGCTAAATTGTTTTGTTTTACTTAAAGATTATTGCTAATTTTACAAACGAGATTAAACCTATCATAATAATAAACATCTAACATCCTTATTATATATACTTTATAAAACTGAATATATTTTCAAAATATTAATTTACACTATTTCAAATGAAAAAGAAGTCAACTATCTGGATTGCCGTTATCATGCTTTTGATATTCTTATTTTTTCTAAATATCGCTTTTAACAAGTCTTCGGATGAAGAAAAAAAGGGAAAATCTAAAGAAAAAACTCAAAAGCAAGTGGATGGATATATTGTTCAACCATCTTTATTAATTAATGAAATTGAAGTAACAGGCTCATTATTAGCTTACGAAGTAGTTGAATTAAAAAACGAAGTTGCTGGAAGAGTTGTAACAATAAATTTGCCTGAAGGTAAATTTGTAAAAAAGGGAACATTATTGGTAAAAATATTCGATGAAGATTTACAATCTAATTTAAGAAAGCTTGAATCTCAACATGCAATACAACAACAAATTTATAAAAGACAATCTGAATTATTAAAAGTCAATGGGATAAGTCAGAATGATTATGAAGCTACCGGTTTGCAATTAAATTCGTTAAGAGCTGACATTGAAATTCAAAAAACATTGATACGTAAAACTGAGGTTCTCGCACCGTTCGATGGTATTTTAGGATTAAGAAATATTAGTGTAGGCGCCATAGTAACACCTTCTACCCTACTCACTACAATTAGAAGTGCTAATAAATTGAAGCTGGATTTTAGTGTACCCGAAAAATATGGCTTGTTAATAAAAGTTGGAATGAGAATCAAATTCAATCTTTCAAATAATGATAATCAATATGATGCAACAGTATTTGCTACTGAACAAGGAATTGATGAAAATACACGCAATTTAAAAGTTAGGGCTTTAGTAAACAGTCAAACCTCAGAATTAATTCCGGGTGCATTTACTAATGTTATACTTCGACTAAATGAAAATCCAAATGCATTAATGATCCCAACTCATTGTATAATTCCAAAAGAAGAGAATAAAAGTATTATTATTGCAAAAAATGGAAAAGCACATTTTGTTTCAGTTAAAATCGGAGTTCGCAAAAACTCCCTAATTGAAATTACTGAAGGCATACATATTGGTGATACAATTATCACTAATGGAATTATTTTCTTAAAAGAAGGTGCAAAACTCGATTATTCAAAAGTAAGTAAAATTGTTGACTTATAATAGAATACAATTATTTAAATTAATTACATTTCATACATGAGTATATCCGATATTGCATTAAAGCGCCCAATTGGTTCGATAGTAGTCAGTTTGATTATTATCTTAATGGGTGTTGTAGGTTTAAATTTTTTGGGTGTTAGACTTTATCCGGCTATCGATCCACCAGTTATTACTGTTCAATCGAGTTATACTGGAGCTAATGCCGAAATTATTGAATCGCAAATAACAGAACCACTCGAAAAATCAATAAATGGGATTGAAGGTGTGAAATCCATTTCTTCTCAATCGGCAATTGGTATGAGTTCCATTACTGTTGAGTTTGATTTGGGCGCAGATTTGGAAAAAGCTGCCAATGACGTTCGCGATAAAGTTTCGCAAGCCATGAGAAGATTGCCTCAAGATATTGATGCACCTCCAACAGTAACCAAGGCAGACGCTAGTGGCGAACCTATTATTATGCTTTCAGTTCAAAGTACTTCAATGAACGCTCTGGAATTGAGCGACTATGCAGAAAATATTCTGCTAGAAAAACTACAAACCATTCCAGGTGTAAGTTCAATTACTATATATGGACAACAAAAACCGGCAATGCGATTATGGCTCAACCCAGCAAAAATGGCAGCCTATAAACTCACCGCTTCGGATGTTCGCACAGCATTGGAAAAAGAAAATGTGGAAATGCCGGGAGGTAAAATTCGTGGTAATTCAACAGAACTCACAGTAAAAACCTATGGTAGATTAGTTACCGAAAATGAATTCAATAACCTAATTATAAAACAAATAAACAATCAGGTTATAAAATTAAATGACATAGGTGAAGCCATTCTTGAGTCGCAAAACGAGGAATCGGGTGCAACAATTAATGGAACAACAGCTGTAATGCTCGCCATTGTTTCACTTCCGGGTGCAAACGATATTCAGATTGCAAATGAATTCTATAAAAGACTTGATCAGATTAAAAAAATTGCTCCCAAAGGAATGGAGTTAAATATTGCCAGAGACAAGTCAACTTTTGTTAGGCAGTCGATAAAGGATGTGCTTGATACACTGATGATTTCGATTTTCCTTGTTATTTTAATTATATTTTTATTTTTTAGAAACTGGATAATTGCATTACGACCACTTATTGATATACCTGTTTCATTGATTGGAACATTTTTTATCATGTATATCTTCGACTATTCGGTTAATGTGCTTACACTGTTGGGGATAGTCTTAGCAACAGGATTGGTAGTGGACGATGGTATAGTTGTTACTGAGAATATTTTCAAAAGAATTGAAAAAGGAATGAACAAAATGCAGGCTGCTGTTGAAGGAACCCGCGAAATACTTTTTGCAGTCATTTCAACTTCACTCACTTTGGCAATAGTATTTATTCCTGTTATTTTTCTCGAAGGATTTACGGGACGATTATTCCGTGAATTTGGTATTGTTGTGGCAACTGCTGTATTAATTTCAGCATTTGTATCACTTACCTTAACACCTGTATTAAATGTAATTCTGGGCGGTTCAACTACACATCATTCCAGGTTTTATATTGCAAGTGAACCATTTTACTTAGGAATGGAAAAAAAATACAGACGAATACTTAGTTTCTTTATTCTAAATAAATGGATTTCCTTTTCAATTCTTGGATTATGTATCGTTATAATCTTTAGCCTTGCCACGACATTGAAGTCAGAATTAGCTCCACTCGAAGACCATAGTTATATTAGAACCAGTATTACCACACCCGAAGGTACTGAATATACAACTACCAAAAATATAGTAGATAAAATTGCAAAAATAAGCACAGAACGATTTCCGGAAGCCAAATATACGCTTGCCAGATATGGTGGCGGAAATTCAAATGCAAGTGCTAATTCAGGGTTCATTATTTCATTTCTTTCTGAACCAAATGAACGTAAAGCTTCTCAAAAAGAAATTTTTCAGAAATTGACTAAAATATATGATTCTATTCCCGATGCTAAAGTAATTGCTAGTCAGGAACCAACAATATCTGCATCAAATACACGTGGTTTACCGGTTCAGTTTGTGATTCAAAATCTTGATTTTGAAAAACTAAAAAAAGTTTTACCTCAATTTTTGGATGAAGCCCAAAATAGTAATGTATTTAGTAATGTTGATGTTAATCTGAAATTCAACAAACCTGAATTAAACATTACAGTTGATCGATTGAAAGCCAATAGTCTTGGTGTCAGCGAAAGAGATATTTCAAATGCATTAGATTTAGCTTACAGTGGAAGCAGGTATGGTTATTTTCTACAAAATAATATGCAGTATTATATTATTGGACAAGTTGCTCGTAATGACAGAAGTAACCCCAGCGACATTTCTTCGTTGTATGTTCGATCTGCAAATGGAAATATGGTGCAATTAGACAATCTGGTGAAAATTACTGAAAATAGCAATCCTCCAATGTTATATCACTTTAATCGCTATAAATCTGCAACAGTTTCTGCCAATTTAGCCGAAGGAAAAACCTTGGGTGAAGGAATTGAAGAAATGCAATTAATTGCAGATAAATTACTTGATACTTCATTCACAACTGCCCTAAATGGACCTTCAAGAGATTTTGCTGAAAGTAATTCGAATATTTCTTTTGCATTGATTCTGGCATTATTACTCATTTATTTGATTTTGGCAGCGCAATTCGAAAGCTTCCGCGATCCATTTATTATCATGCTTACAGTTCCAATGGCCATAGCCGGAGCAATGCTTTCGCTCTGGATATTCGATCAAACATTGAACATTTTTTCTGAAATTGGAATGATTTTACTGATTGGAATCGTGACTAAAAATGGTATTTTAATTGTTGAATTTGCCAATCAAAAACGAAAACTTGGTATGAATAAGCGAGTTGCGGCATTCGAAGCTGCCTCAGCTCGGTTTCGTCCTATTCTTATGACATCTTTGGCAACAATATTTGGTGCTCTACCTATTGCACTTGCATTGGGAGCGGGTTCCACAAGTAGAATTCCATTGGGAATCGTAGTCGTAGGTGGTTTACTGTTTTCATTAATGCTTACATTGTTTATTATTCCTGTTACTTATATTGTTTTATCGGGAAAGAAAAAATGAAATTAGAACCAATAAATTCAAAAACATGAAGATTCTATCTATTTTTTTTATAATCGTTTCATGCTCTATAGTTAATGCTCAAAAAGTATTAACTATTGATGAGGCTGTAAAAATTGCTTTGAAAAACAATTATGATATTTTAGTTTCGCAAAACGATGTAAATATTGCAAAAATCAATAATACTGCCGGAAATGCTGGAATGCTTCCAAGATTGGAAATTACCGGCTCAATAAATGCAGGGCAGGAAAATGTTGAACAACAACTCTCTGATGGTACCATTAATCAGAATTCTGCGCTATCCTCCACATCTGTTAATACTGGTGCACAACTATCATGGACTTTATTTGATGGTGGAAAAATGTTTGTGACAAAAAATAAATTGAATGAAATACAGGCACTTGGCGAAATAGATTATAAAAACAAAGTATTTCAGACATTGAACGATGTTATTGTTACGTATTATAATGTGGTGAGACAAAAACAACAATTAAACTCAATAAATGAGTCACTTAAATACAATCGTGAACGAGTTGCAATTGCACAAGCTGGTTTTAACGCTGGCTCACTTTATAAATCGGATTTATTAATGGCAAAAATCGATTTAAATGTTACTAATGAAAATGCTATTATTCAACAATTTGCAATTGAAGCCGCTTTGAAATCTTTAAATTATTTATTAGGGCAACAAACAAATACAATTTTTGAAATATCAGATACAATTCCTTTAAATTATTCCTTCAATAAAAATAATTTAATTGAAAAACTAAATTCGTCAAATTCAGATATATTGTCGTTCCAAAAACAAATTGAAATTGCACAGTTATCACTGAAAGAATCCAAAAGCAATTACTTACCTAAATTAGATGTTAAGGTTGGATATTATTTATCTCAATCAGCTAATTCACAAGGCTCTGTACTAAATAATTTTTCAAACGGACCACAGGTTAACGGAACTATAAATATACCGATTTACAGTGCTGGTGAAAACAAAAGAAAAGTTTCAGCAGCTAAGGCACTTGTTCAAAGTTCAGAATACGAATTACAAAATATCAAACTACAAATAGAAACTATTTTTGAAAATACAATTACTGAATTTGAAAATCAACAAAAGATGTTGAAAATTGAACAGGAAAATAATGAACTTACCAAAGAGAATATCAAAATCAGCATTGAGCGCTTGAGACTTGGGCAAACCACTTCGCTCGAAGTGCGATTAGCACAGGAAGATTATGTTCAGTCATGTACTCGTTTGATTAATTTTCAATACAATTTAAAAGTTGCTGAAACTAAATTGAAGCAATTAGTTTCAGCATTATAAAACTTTGAATTCAAAGAATTTACTGTTCAAAAAGGAGAAATTAATATTACTTTTCTGACAATAGTTTCTCAATATCATTGCTAATATCTTCTGGTTTTGTTGTTGGAGAATATCTATCTATTGGATTTCCTTTGCGATCCAATAAAAATTTCGTAAAATTCCATTTTATATCATTTCCTAATGTTCCCGGCAATGAATTTTTAAGATATTTGTATAACGGAAATGCATTATCACCATTTACTTCAATTTTTTCAAACATTGGAAATGTGACATCGTACTTGAGCTTACAAAAATTTGAAATTTCTTCAGAATTTCCAGGTTCTTGTCCACCGAACTGATTACATGGAAAACCCAAAATCACTAATCCTTTGTCTTTGAACTTAGTATAAAGTGCTTCTAATCCTAAATATTGAGGTGTGAAGCCACATTTACTGGCTGTATTTACAATTAAAACTACTTTTCCTTCGTAGCTTTTCATACTTATTTCTTTTCCATTCAAGCTTTTAGCTTTGAATTTATAAAAATTCTCATTTGAAATTTTTTCCTGACCATTTACAGAAATAAGAAAGATAAATGTAAAGATGATAAATGCTATTTTTTGTTTCATATTGATTTTTATTTTATTAGTTAATATTATTTGTATTTTCCAAAACTCGAATGAGCTCATATAAACGTTTCTTTAGTTCCAAAGCTTCATTAAGTTGTGTTTCATTTGGAGCGATATTTAGTTTTTTCATTAACCGAAAAGGAATTTC
>JBMOHG010000154.1:0-7316 GCA_049317965.1 Paludibacter sp. | reverse complement strand
TTAAGTGAATTGTGATTACTATCAGCTTGCTCTTCCAATTCAGCAAGCGTCTTTCTAATAAATAAATCTTTAAACATATATTGATGATTACTAATTAAATAAATTTTTAAATTAAAACTTTGATTTGTAAAATTGTATTTACAAAAAACAAGGATATAATATCAAATTGATAAAATCGAATACATTCTACTTTATAAATGTAACATTAACTCCACAAAAATAGCATTTTTTGTCGGTTTTACATCGTTTTATAATTATTAATTTTTCAAACTGTAAAGATATTTAATATTAACACCAATTCAGTTAGTAAATATAAGGTTACAAAAAAAGCCATTCAAAAAATTTGAATGGCTTAATTATAAGTCAATTAACTGAATTTACATTGCATCAATTTCTTTCTTTATTGCTTCAAAATCAGCATCCATTTTCAACCGATAATAAAGCGTTTTAAGAGTTTTTTTGTATTCTATTTCTTTAGGATTAATTTCTGAAGCTTTTTTGAAATAAGGAACTGATTCTTTAAATACAGATTCTGCTTTTTTCAATTCAGCATTGTAAGTCTTGATGTCTTTAATGTTATTTGCTTCTTCAACCATTTTTACAGCCTTATTATAAAACAAACGACCTTTTCCTGCATATGCATCTGCCATTGTAGGGTCAAGTTCAATTGCTTTGTCAAAAGAAGCCAACGCAATATCAAAGTTACCTAATGACTCATCCAGATTTCCTTTTACATAGCGGTATTGAGCAAGTTTTGGTTCGCGTTCAATTGCTTTATTAAGGTAAACTAAAGCTTCGGCTGTTTTCTTGCTATAAATCAAATGATTAATTAAGTTTTGTAAAAACCATGCTTCTGATGGAAATTTTTCGAATCCCTCATTCAATGTTTTTACATAGTTAACAGTGTCCTTTACTTTTACATATTCTTCGTAAAGTAATTGATATACAGCTAATGTTTCGTATTTATCATCTTTTAAATCTTGATACAATGCAATTGCTTTATCATGTTTTTTGCAATTTGTAGAAGCAATAGCAGTATAATATTTTATCATATTATAAGTTGAATCAATTGGAATTTCATTGTTCATGATTGGCAATTTTGGTATTGCCAAAAATACTTCAAAAACATTTATTGCACCTTCATAATTCTTTTTTTCAAATAAGTTTGCTCCATAAGCAATTAAATTATTATTTATAGTATAATACTCTTTTAATTTAGGTTTGATGTCTTTTGATACTTTCAACTTTACTTTTCCCTTTGAATCGGGCACAGAATCAAGTTTTATTGCAGTAATAAAGTAATTATATGATTCCATCAAAGCTTTACCTTTTACATCAACATCAAATGGTAATTTTAATAAATCTTTTTGATATAAAACATCATTTTCTTTGTAGCCAATCAGACCGGCAATATACCAGGTATCAGCTAAGTTTTTTGTTGTAGAATCGGCTAAAGCTAATTTAATTGCTTCACGTGCACCCGAAAAATCGGGATTCTCCATTAAAGCTTTATTTTTTGCTTTCGAAACATTTGATTTTTGAGCAAAAGAGAATGTAAAGCTTATCACCAAAAATAAGGATAAAATAAGTTTTTTCATAACGTTTTTTTTTATGTTTAATAATTCTCAAAACCAAACAAAAACGATATTTTGAATGGGATTAAGTTGAATTTTAAGTTTTTATATTTATAATGACCCTAACTGATATTTTGTTAGGGTCATTTTTTAATAATAATTATTCTTCAGAATCTTCTTGAACTTCAGTAGAGTCTTCACTTTCAGAAGCTTCTATATTGTTATCTGAAATAATTAAAGGCGAATCAGAAGATTCATTTACAATTCCTTCAACTGCTTCTTCTACAACTTCTTCGAGTGCAACTTCCGATAGCACTTTACAAACTGAAGCTATTTCATCATTTCGCTTTTCGAGATTAATTAAACGAACACCTTGTGTTGCACGTCCCATTATTCTAAAATCAGCTACTTTAATACGTATGGTAATACCCGATTTGTTGATGATCATCAAGTCATTCTCATCCGTTACGCTTTTGATGGAAACCAATTTACCTGTTTTCTCAGTGATATTGATTGTTTTTACTCCTTTACCACCGCGGTTAGTTACACGATAAACTGCAATTGCCTCAATAGGATTACCATTTTCGTCCAATGGTAAATTACCATCTTCACCAACTTCAACTTTTTCGTCAAGTAATGTGCGCTTACCGTAACCAAGTTGAGAAACAACCATGATATTTTCATTGTCAGCTTTATTTACACAAATCATGCCAACAACTTCATCCTGACCATCATCGTCTAATGTCATTCCTCGTACACCAGTAGCAGTACGACCCATTTGACGAACTTTAGATTCGTGGAAACGAATGGCACGACCGTTTCTATTGGCCATTAAAACTTCTGCATTACCATCAGTCAAACGAACTTGTATTACTTGGTCATCTTCACGAATCGTTATCGCATTCACACCATTTTGACGTGGTCGTGAATATGCTTCGAGAGATGTTTTCTTGATAACACCATTTTTGGTACAGAAAATCAAATAATGCGAATTAATATACTCACTATCTGTCAGACCTTTAACTCGGATAAATGCATTCACTTTATCATCGCTATCAATGTTCAACATATTTTGAATGGCGCGTCCTTTTGAAATTTTACTTCCTTCAGGAATATCATAAACTTTGAGCCAATAACATTTGCCTTTTTGTGTAAAGAACAACATGGTATTATGCATCGAAGCAGGATATATATATTCGATAAAATCTTCATCACGCGAATCACTACCCTTTGAACCTACTCCACCACGATTTTGTGATCTGAATTCTGTGAGTGCAGTACGTTTGATATAACCCAAATGCGAAATGGTAATAATCATTTCATCGTCTGAATAAAAATCTTCAGGATTAAATTCTTCAGAAGAATAAACTATCTGAGTTCGACGTACATCACCGTATTTTGCTTTAATTTCAAGAAGTTCATCCTTGATAATTTGCATACGCAAATCAATATTTTCAAGAATTTCTTTCAATTTTGCAATTAAATTTAATACATCTTCATATTCGGCACGAAGTTTATCTTGCTCCATACCAGTAAGTTGACGCAAACGCATTTCAACTACAGCACGCGATTGAATATCGGACAATCCAAAACGTTCCATCAATGCATTACGAGCTTCTTCGGGTGTTTTTGATTCGCGGATTAATTTAATAGCTTCATCAAGATTATCCAAAATAATCATGAAACCTTCCAATAAATGTGCACGTTTTTCAGCTTCACCAAGTTCGAAACGAGTGCGTCGAATAACTACTTCATGACGATGTTCAACAAAATAATGAATCAAATCCTTCACATTCAACATGCGAGGACGACCATTGACCAATGCAATGTTATTAACACTAAATGATGTTTGTAAAGCTGTGTATTTGAATAGTTTATTAAGAACTACACTCGAATTTGCATCACGTTTGATATCCACCACAATTCGCATACCTTCACGGTCGGATTCGTCGTTGATATGTGCAATTCCTTCTACTTTTTTGTCCATTACCAAAGCCACAACTGCTTTTATAAGTTCAACTTTATTGACTTGGTAAGGAATTTCGTTGATAATAATTTTTTCGCGTCCTTGAGCATCAGTTTCAATTTCCACTTTAGAACGAACTACAATACGGCCACGTCCTGTTTCTAAGGCTTCTTTTACTCCTGCATAACCATAAATAATACCACCAGTAGGAAAATCCGGAGCTTTAATATATTTTAAAATCTCAGAAATTTCAATGTTATTATTGTCAATATATGCAATTATTCCATCAACAACTTCAGTTAAATTATGAGGTGCCATATTGGTAGCCATACCTACTGCAATACCAGATGAACCATTTATCAATAAGTTTGGAATACGGCTAGGCAATACTGTTGGTTCTTTAAGCGTATCATCAAAGTTGAGTTGAAAATCAACTGTATCTTTGTTGATATCAATCAACATATCTTCGGAAATCTTACGTAAACGAGCTTCAGTATAACGCATGGCAGCGGGACTGTCACCATCAACCGAACCGAAGTTTCCTTGTCCATCCACCAATGGATAACGCATCGACCAATGTTGTGCCATACGTACCAATGTGCCATAAATGGAAGAGTCACCATGCGGGTGATACTTACCCATTACTTCCCCAACAATTCTGGCAGATTTCTTATAGGGTTTGTCGGAATTATTTCCCAACTCATTCATCCCAAATAATACCCTACGGTGAACCGGTTTAAAACCGTCGCGTACATCAGGCAACGCACGCGAAACTATCACCGACATGGAATAATCGATGTACGAAGATTTCATTTCTTCGTCAATGTTTACCTTAATAATTCTGTCTTGATCAATCATCTATAATTTATTTTGTTACTATCTAAAAAATCGCACTAAAGTACTGCTTTTTTTTGGAATAGGCAAGAGGAAATTCGAGTTTTTTCGATGTTTTATAGATAACAAATATGAAAAATTTCAAATACAATTATTATTGCAAATACTATTTACATTCAACTAAATTTCAATATCTTAGAAAAAAAATAATTGTATTATTATTTATTATAATTAATAGTAAATTGACATTATTTTTTACTCCAGCACTCCCCCACTCACAAAACATCCCTTAAACAAATCATTCTTTTCGGGTTCAGTTTCAAAAATCCCATAAACAGAAGACCCTGAGCCCGACATGGAGGCATAAACAGCTCCCATTTCGTATAAATCTTTTTTTATTTTTTCAATTTCAGGATATTTGGCAAAAACAGACTTTTCAAAATCGTTTTTTATGGTGTTTTTCCACTTCGAAATTGGCTGTTTTATTAACTCTAAAAGTGAAGTTTCAGGTTTTTCGGGAACAACTAACGAATATGCCTCAGGAGTAGACACATGAATATCTGGTTTTACCAACACCAAAAATTTATTTTTCAACGATAAATCAATGGTAGTAAACACATTACCTATACCGGATGCGAATACTGGTCTATTGCGAATAAATACAGGGCAATCGGCACCTAGTTTTGAAGCCAGTTTCTCTAGTTTTTTAGTGGTAATTTTTAATCCAAATAGCTCATTCAGAGCCTTTAGCATAAAAGCTGCATCTGCCGAACCACCGCCTAATCCGGCACCAAAAGGAATTTGTTTGATTAACGAAATATCGACAGCACTAAACTGATATTCAGAACGTAACAAACGATATGCTTTTACTATAAGATTACTTTCAGGATCGCCGTCAATCGAAATTCCAAATGAGGAAAAACTATAATCAGAACATGTTTCGGATGGTTCAACTTCCAACACATCGCTCAATCCAATCGGATAAAACACCGTTTCGATATTATGGTATCCATCAGGGCGTTTCTCAACAACATTGAGTCCCAGATTAATTTTGGCATTGGGGAAAAGAAGCATAATGAAGAATTTAAAAAGCCCCCTCAATTCCCCTAAAGGGGACTTTAAGACCTAGTTAGAATCAATTTTGAAAATCAATTCAAAGGTAATATTTTTTTTGAAAGTAGAATCACGAAAGTTATCAACAATCTGTTGAAATGTTTTTTTTCTAATTTACAAAGTATTTAGTACTTTTGAAACCCGCAAAATAATTATGGTTAAAACTTATCCTATAATGATAATTAGTTGACCGTAAGAGTTTTATAGTGCATTATTTGGGAATAGATAATTATAAATTTTAATAAATACAAAACAATGCTAACTTAATTCCCCTTTAGGGGTTAGGGGTAATTGTAAATAAATAATTGATAAGAAATGGCTGAAAAACGTACATACAGCAAAAAACCAACTTCCCCCACTCCTATTCCGGCCAATGAATATGGAAAATTACCACCACAAGCTCCCGAATTGGAAGAAGCCGTACTGGGTGCAATTATGATTGAAAAAGATGCTTATTCTTTGATTTCAGAAATTCTAAAACCGGAATGTTTCTACAAAGTGGCACATCAAAAGATTTTTGAGGCCATTATGAGTCTGGCCATGCATCAAGAACCTGTTGATATGCACACAGTTACTGAACAGCTGAGAAAAAATGGGAACATTGATGATATTGGCGGCCCATATTATATAACTTTGCTCACTGCAAAAGTATCTTCAGCTGCGCACTTGGAATATCATTCACGTATTATTGTTCAAAAATTTCTGGCACGTGAACTGATTCGGATTTCCAGCGAAATTCAAACCAAGGCATTTGATGATAAAATGGATGTAGATGATTTAATGCAAGAAGCTGAGGGAATGTTATTTGAGGTTTCGCAACGCAACTTGAAAAAAGACGTTACCCAAATAAGTCCGGTAATTGATGAAGCCATTCACAGAATGCAATTGGCTGCAACTAAACAAGGTGCGAGTGGAGTTGCAACTGGTTTTCATGCACTTGATAAAATTACTTCGGGATGGCAACGCTCCGATTTAATCATTATTGCAGCACGTCCCGCCATGGGAAAAACGGCGTTTGTACTATCGATGGCAAAAAATATGGGGGTTGATTATAATCAGCCTGTAGCAATTTTCTCACTCGAAATGTCCAATGTGCAGTTAGTGAACCGTTTGATAATGAATGTTTGCGAGCTTGAAGGTGAAAAAGTAAAAAATGGACAACTCGATCCGGAAGAATGGGTAAAACTTGATAAAGATATTAAAGAACTTATAGATGCTCCAATATACGTAGATGATACTCCCAGCTTGTCAATTTTTGAGCTTCGAAGTAAAGCACGCAGATTGGTAAAAGAACACAAAGTTCAATGTCTTATTATTGATTATTTACAACTAATGAATGCGAGTGGAATGAGTTTTGGTAGCCGCGAGCAAGAAGTAAGTATCATTTCACGGTCGTTGAAAGGATTGGCCAAAGAACTTGATATTCCGATAATTGCGCTTTCTCAATTGAATCGTGGTGTTGAAGGTCGTTCGGGACTGGAAGGTAAGCGTCCACAATTGTCCGATTTACGTGAATCGGGTGCTATTGAGCAAGATGCCGATATGGTTTGCTTTATTCATCGGCCTGAATACTACCACTTAACCGAAGATGCTCAGGGAAATTCGCTCTTGGGAATTGCTGAAATAATTATTGCTAAACATAGAAATGGTGCAACTGGCGATGTTCAATTGAAATTTAAAAACGTGTATGCTAAATTCATGAACAAAGATGATATTGACAGTAATGATAATCCATTTAGTGGTGGTTATCAAACAATTTCATCGAAAATGAACGATGGTGGTGCAGGATTTTACAATGAAACGACTTTAGTTACTCAAAACACAAATCC
>JBMOHG010000153.1:0-7363 GCA_049317965.1 Paludibacter sp. | reverse complement strand
TGACCCCCTGATTATGAGTCAGGTGCTACTAACCAACTGAGCTATAGGCCCCACAATTGCAAAGGTTTTTTGAAAAATTTCAGCTATCTTTGCAAAGCGAATGCAAAAGTAGTAAATTTTACGAAACTGCAAAAACTTTAAATGACTTTTTTAGGCCTAAATGAAACATTTCAATAATATTACTACCATTATTTTTGATTTCGGAGGTGTACTCATAAACCTCAATCTCAATCAATGTATTCTCAATTTCAAGAAATTAGGTCTTGTGAATTTCGAACAATACCTGAGTAATTTTGGTCAAACGGGTTTTTTCCTGCAGTTTGAAAAAGGACAAATTACTGTAGAAGAATTCCGAAATGAGATTAGAAAACTTTGTCCAAATCCGCTTACTGATGTTCAAATTGACGAAGCATGGTGTTCATTTTTGTGCGATATCCCCAACCAAAAGCTCGAAATCTTGTCCGAATTAAAGAAAAACTTCAGATTGCTGCTACTTAGCAATACCAATCAGTTGCATATTGAAATTAGTGCAGCTGGTGAATTTGCAAAAGTAGGAAAGTCAATCAACGATTATTTTGACAAATGCTATTTTTCATACCAAATGGGAATGGCAAAACCCGATGATGAAATTTTTTATTCTATACTCAACGATGCTAATGTTACTCCTGATGAATGTCTATTTCTCGACGATGGCATTAAAAACATAGAACAAGCTGCAAAACTGGGAATTCAAACCTATTTGGTAGATGTAAATGAAGACTTGAGTTTCTTGTTGACAAGCATTGATAAGAAGAAGTAGTTGAAAGAAAAATTTATGCAAATATTTTATCAAAATGAAATTGAAGATTTTCAACCGTGTGTTGCAACGGTTGGGATTTTTGATGGTGTACATGCCGGACATCGTTTTCTGATTGAACAAGTAAAAGAATTTGCTAATGCTCTGAATATTATGAGTGTAGTAATAACATTTGCAAAACACCCTCGAAGCGTTCTGAATCCGGAGTTTTCTCCTGAAATACTAAATACATTACCCGAAAAGTTACAACAATTGGAATCAACAGGTATTGATGCTTGCATTGTGTTGGATTTTACAATAGAAATGGGACAACTTTCGGCATATAATTTTCTAAAAACAATCCTTTTTCAAAAATTTAATGTTCAAACTTTGCTAGTTGGCCACGATCATAGATTTGGGCGCGATCGCAAAGATGGATTTCCTGAATATCTTCAATATGGCAAAAGTATTGGTATGAAAGTAATGCAGGCTACACGCTTTAGAACAGCACTTGATGAGTTAATAAGTTCTTCTGAAATTCGCAATTTATTACAAAAAGGTGATATTGAACATGCCAATCGATTATTGAATTACAATTATAATTTTTGCGGGAAAGTAATTGATGGGTTTAAAGTTGGTCGTAAAATTGGATTCCCAACTGCAAATATTTTTATAGAAAACCAATTTAAATTAATTCCCGCCATGGGTGTTTACGCAGTACAAGTGCTGTGGAATAATCAATTTTACAAAGGAATGTTGAATATTGGTGTTCGTCCCACCCTGAATGGAACAAAAGTAAGCTTGGAAGTTCATATTATTGATTTTAACGAAGATATTTACAATCAGATTATTGAAATATATTTTATCCGAAAAATTCGCGATGAAAAAAAATTTGATGGTATTGATGAATTGATTGAACAATTAAAAAAAGACAAGCAACAGGTTATTGAGATGAATTATTAGTTGCACAATTTACAAATCTAATCTCCTGCTTAAAACCAATCACTTTTAAAATCTCAGTCAAATATAATATTTGGTAAAAATAGCCAATAGTACAATAAATTCCGCCTTACACATTTTAATTCGCCAATAAAGATTTAAATATCTGCTACTTCACCCTTGTTTGACTCTGAGTTTGAACACTAAATTTTTCTGAGTTTCTACTACAAAAGAAAAACCGAACTGATTACATTTTTTAATTTCCAACGTCTTCTTCATAATGACATGTTAAAAGCAAGTGATTATTAGGCTTAAAGATACTTTCATTTCAACTTTATTGTAATTTTGTGTTATATGCAAAAGGGATGATTGAATTTATTCCTAAAAAATATATTTGAAACACCTTAAATAAAAAAACAATCTATGGATCAAGAAAAAACATTAAAACGGAAAACTACATTTACCGATTTCCGTGTGTCAATTTCTATTCTGATGGTACTGTTAGTATGTTCGGTTTTTTCGCCAAATGCATTATTTGCGCAGGGAAATTCTGAAATTTCAAACGGACAACAAATTACAGTAAAAGGAAAAGTACTTGACGAAAGCAAATCACCAATTATTGGAGCTTCAGTATTTTTGGTTGGAACAAAAACCGGAACGATTACCGACATTAACGGGAATTTTAGTATTAAAGCTCCTGCAAAAGGAAGATTAAGTATTTCATATATTGGATATTCTCCACAAAGTATTATGGTTTCGGCCGATTTATCGAATATCATTTTGCAGGAAAATATTTCGAAGCTTGATGAAGTTGTTGTGGTTGGTTATGGTCAGGTAAAACGGGCGAATCTTACAGGAGCAGTTTCGAGCCTTAACATGAAAGAAGTAGCTGATTTTCCGGCACCAAACTTAGCTTCAGTGCTTAGTGGAACTATGCCGGGTGTACATGTAAATGAACCCACGGGTAACCCAATGGGAGTTTCAACCATTAGTGTACGTATAAATGGTTCATTTAGTGCATCGGGTGAACCGCTTTATGTGATTGATGGATTTATTCGCGATGTATATGCATTTAACCTATTGGATCCTTCTGAGATTGAAACTATTTCGGTATTGAAAGATGCTTCAGCGTCGGTTTATGGTGTTCGTGGTTCGAATGGTGTAATTCTGGTATCAACAAAAAAAGGCAAATCGGGTAAACCGAAAGTAAGTTATTCGGCCTCTTTTGGAGCAAATCAGGGTGTGCAAATGCCCGAAATGATGAGCGCATTTCAACAAGGTGTCGCGTTAAATGATTTATGGCATCAGGAAACAACTTATAAGCATTCAACAACTAATTACAATTATTTTTCGGATGCAGAATTAGAAAAACTCAAATCTGTTGATTATAATTGGGCTGAAATGGGATGGCACGATTCTAGTAATATGCGCCATACGCTTAATGTTAGTGGTGGTTCTGAAACAGTTCGTTATTTTGTTGGTGGTTCGTATATGAATGCCAATGGAAATTTCTCCAACTTAAATGTAAACCGTTATGGAATCAGATTTGGAGTTGATGCGAACATTACAAAGAACCTGAAAGGGAATTTCTCGATGGATTATTCCGAAAAAGATTCAAAAATGCCTTTAAACAGTATTGATGGTGCCGAATTCGACAGAATGTACCGAACTTTCAGCGAGTTAGTTCGTACGCCGAGATATTATCAACCATATATTAACGGTTTTCCGGTAAATGCATCTGGTGGAATTCATCCACTCGAAATGTTCAATTCGGGTTCGTACCGCAAAAATAATTCGAGTGATGTTTCAACCGGTATGTCATTGGAATATACGTTTCCTGGAGTTAAGGGTTTAAAATTGAACGTTTCAGGTAATTATAGCAAAACATCAGAATATGGCAAGCAATTGACAGTACCTTATTATATTTATGGATTTCTTCCTGATCCCACCTATACTCACATGTTTTCGTCAACACAATATGCCATTACAGATGATAAATACAAAAAAATAGTTTTAAACGGCGATAAAATTTATGAATCTGCCAACTTTGGATATTCGTATCAATTGAATCCACAGGTATCTTATGCCAATAAATTTGGAAAGCATGATGTAAATGCGATGGTAATGTATGAACAATCAGAAAGTGGTGGTAATGGACTTGCCGAGGGGCGAAATACAGTAATTATTCCAAATTATGAAATTATGGATGGTTATTCAACTACCGGCATGACCACCAAGTCTAATATTAACACAATTTCGCGACGTCAATCATTTATCGGACGATTTAATTACAATTTTGCCGATAAATATTTTATTGAAAGTGCTGCACGTTACGAAGCTTCAACACGATTTGCACCGGGATTCCGTTGGGGATTATTTCCGTCAGTTTCTCTGGGTTGGCGCGTATCCGAAGAGCCATTCTTTAAAGACAATGTCAGCTTTATGAATAATTTGAAACTTCGTGCTTCGGCAGGTAGATTGGGTGACGACAGAGTTGCGGCAGACCAATGGCGATCGAGCTACGGAATTAATGGCGGAACTTTGATAGGTGGAGGTTTACTCACAACTAACCTGAGGCCAACAAATGGTGGATTGATTTATTATACTGCAAGTTGGGAAAAATCAAACACTTATAATGCGGGGATTGATATGCAGTTCTTTAATGAATTATCAGTAAGTGTTGATGGTTTTTCAAAACACACTTTTGATATTTTGAACGCACCTCAAAGCGAATTTCCACAGTCGGCAGGTATCAATGGAACTATTCCCAGAATAAATTTTGGAGTTCAGGATGCATGGGGTGGAGAAGTAGAAATAGCCTATAACAAGAAGATTAACAAGGATTTTAGCTTCCAAATAAAAGGAAATTTTGCTTACGCAATGAACATTGTTCGTCAAAAATATCAAAATCCGGGTGTTGCAGGCACATGGGCCGATGAAAATGGAAAAGTGGCAGGTGGTGAAGTTGGATATGATTGTTGGGGAATAGCACGAAATCAGACGGATATTGATAATTACATTGCATATCTAAAAGAGAATTATAAAACATTTCACAATGGTACCACCGGGACAGTAAAAGCATTTACAGTTTCGGAAGAAAACATGAAACCGGGAATGTTGATGTATTCAGATGTTGGAAGTGCTTCGTACAGAGATGCTGATGGAAATTGGCACGATGGTGCACCCGATGGAATTGTTGATAAAAATGACGAACGCATTATCAGTAAATATAGTTTTGCACCATATAATTATGGCTTTAGTTTAGGTTTTACATGGAAAAATCTGAAAGTTGATGCCATGTTTACCGGAGCTTTTGGGAACGATGTGCTTTTCGAAAAAGGATTTTGGACTGATGCGTCTGGAGGTGTAAGAACCGGAGATTTTCTGACTGAAAATTCTAATCAGTTACAAGAATGGGCTGGAAATTATTGGACAGAAAATAATGTCGATGCCAAATATCCACGTTTGGACGATTATAGCTTACGTGGTTACCGTTCTACGTTTTGGATGCGCGATGGTCATGAATTGCATTTAAAAACAATAAATGTATCCTATAATTTACCTTCAGGTTTCTCAAAACTAATTGGTATTGATCAGTGTAGGGTCTTTTTCCAGGGTTCAAATATCTGGACAATTATAAATCCTTATCCATATAAAGATGCAAGTGTTGGATTCTGGTCCGATTATCCGATGGTTCGTACGCTTAACTTTGGTCTAAATCTTACTTTTTAAAAAATTGAATGCCATGAAAAAAAATAAATTAATATATCTAAGTTTGCTGCTATCAATGTTCACCATTACAGCATGTTCCGACTTCCTTGATGTAAAAGATGAGGCAGCGATAAATCCTTCGATCTGGGATAATGAAGAATCTGCAAAACTATATCTGAATAACATTTATAGCTCTAGTGTGACTCCTTTTGGAGGCGAAGATCTTGACAAATCGTTGGCTAACTTATCCGACGAAACAACGGATATGAGTTCAAGTATTTTGATGGGATTGTTGGGCACCGGCCAGATAGGTGTTTATAAAGTAGGTACTTATGAAACCATACGTTATATCAATATTGCTTTTGACGCAATGAAGGAATCGAAAATGACAGACGCTGAAAAAAACAGGGTGTTGGGTCAACTTTATTTTTTTAGAGCCTGGCAACATTGGAAGTTGGTAAATCTCTATGGTGGAGTCCCTTATATAAGGAATTATGTAAATTTCGGTAGTCCCGATAGCATTATTAACGCCCCACGCTATAAAACATCCACCTGTATTCAGTATTTAAAAGAAGATTTAGATTCAGCAATTTCAAAACTTCCTGCAACATGGAGTTCAAAAGATTATTCTCGTATTACTCGTGCTGCAGCAGCGGCATTTAAAGGTCGAATATTACTGTTTTATGCCAGTCCGCAATTTAATCCCGACAAAAACGCAGCCCGTTGGCAAGATGCATATAACGCAAATATTGCTGCCAGAGATTTATGTTTGCAGGATGGTTATTCATTGATGTCTGTAGTAACGGCTGTCACCAATCAATCGCCTTATGGTTATGATTTGAATAAGATTTTTATGACAAAAAAATCGGATGTAACCAATACAGAAGCTTTGATTGTAACGCCGTATTACACTGATGTAAAATCACACGGATATGAAAACTCGGTTTGCCCTGTTGACATTACAACCAATACCGGAGTTTCAAATTGCCCCTCGTGGGATTTGGTTATTTCGTTCCCAATGAAGGATGGAAGTTTGGCTTTCAAACAAAATGCAACATCCAAAAATATTAGGACATTTATTGGTAATGGTAGTGATGTGACAAAATTTTACTTGAATCGTGATCCGCGTTTTTATGCTACAATTGCATATAATGGATGTTATTATCAACTGGAAGGTAATGCGAACAGACGACAATGGAATTTTAGATTTTTGAGAAAAAACTCTTCAACCAATTATTTCTATTCCGAAAATACTACTTCTGATAAAGTTTCTCCAACTGGTTTCTATTGCCGAAAAATGGTGAGTCCTACGATATTAAGGGGTAACATGGGCAAGTCTGCAACTGATTGGATTGAAATGCGTTATGCTGAAGTTTTATTGAACCTGGCAGAGTGTGCTTTCGAAACAAATAATACTGAAACCGGTTATGATTGTTTGAAACAGATACGTTCTCGTGCCGGAATTGATGCCGGTACAGATGGTTATTATGGACTAAAATCAAGTGCAGATATTACGCCGATTGAACTGGTTCTTAACGAACGAAAGGTAGAGTTGGCATTTGAAGGAAAACGTTTTTACGATTTGCGTCGTCGAAATATGTTTACCAGCGATTTGGGAAGTTATATTTTTAAATTAAAAGGATGGCAAAAAAGCGGGTCAGGATTTATTTTCGAATTAAAAAATCCCGGAAGTGACTCTATAATGTTTAAAAATCCGGCATTAAGAGACACAATTCAATTTAATAATTTGTATAAGTATTTCACTATAATACCAAAATCAACAGGTCCGTTGGTTCCAAAGATTGCTTATATCTGTGTTCCAGACTCGGCTACCTTAAAAACAACCACGACTGGTAATTATAATTTCTTTGATATACCACAAGATATTTTGACCCGTAGTATGGCAATAAAACAAAATTACGGCTGGCAAAATGGTGC
>JBMOHG010000152.1:0-7369 GCA_049317965.1 Paludibacter sp. | reverse complement strand
CCTGAACGTAACCAAAAATCAGAATTGGCAGTATTATTTCCTCTGTCCGAAATACCAAGTCTTGGATATGGAGCAGATGGATTTTCAGTAGTCCATGCATCAACACTAAATTGATTAATATATCCTGTGTTATTTGAACCTGCCAATACCAACGACCGAATTTGTATAGTGCGACCACTTATTCCTTGCATCTGTACAGAAAAATCGAAACCTTTGTACATACCACCTAGCTTGAATCCGTAATATGAGTCCGGAGTATCGCTATAATCAGTCATAACTCTATCCATATTATCAATTACGTCGTCATTGTTAATATCTTTGTATTTAATATCTCCGGGAACCACTTTGCCCGCAAAACGTTGTACTGGACTGTCATCTATTTCGGCTTGTGTTTGAAATATCCCGTCTGAAAGCAACATTAAACGATCATAACTCGTTATCCATCCAATTTTATGTCCTTTTTGCAACTGATAGTCAGCCAAACCTGCCGATTCATTAATTCGAAGTATTAAATTTTTGGCTGATGTGAAATTAGCACCTACATAAAGTGTAAAATCACCTATTTTTTGGGTATAATCTATCATTCCTTCAAAGCCACGAAGTTGTGTTTCTCCATCGTTTATGTTATATGAATTCAGTCCAATAATTGATGGTAAAAGTGGATTCGTGAGTATATCTTTACGATATTCATTAAAGTATGTACCTGAAATAGTAAGGCTATTCTTAAATAATTTCAGGTCAAATCCTAAGTCTGTTTTATAAGCTTTTTCCCAAGTAATATTGGGGTTAGGAAGTAGTGCTTCAGAGCCTCCCTGAGACCAGGCATAACTGGTTCCGAATGAATATCCACCTATAGAAGGTGAGTAAAGATAGGCATACGGAAATTTATTTGTTTCGCCTGTTGAACTGTTACCTGCCATACCGTATGATCCGCGAAATTTAAGATAATCGATAAATGTAAGGTTTTTCATGAATTTTTCTTCTGAAACAACCCACCCCAATGCTAACGCCGGAAAATATCCAAATTGCTTGCCTGGCATATAATTGTCGGCTCCGGTATAACTGGAAACCAAATCAACATAATAACGATTGTTGTAGGCATAAGTGGCTCGTGCTGAGACACCTTGGCGTTTATCTTCGAATTTTGTGGCTGCATAAACTACTGCTTGTTGGTAACGAACATTTGCACTAACTGCATGTTTGCCAAAACTATTTTTATAATCGAATCCGCACCATAACTCATTTGCACGTATATTATTCGAAAAAGTAGATGTGGAATAAACCAAGGGAGTAGCAGTTCCAAACCGAGTTAATGAACCTGCCAAACTTCGTTCGTAAATTTCGTAATTTTGACTTCTTCCATTAGTAAATACTCCTTGAATATCAAACGAATAAAACATATTCGCTGACAATCCTTTTGTTATAAAGTCGAGTTTATGGTTAGCATTTAATGTTCCCAACAAAATACGGGTAAGTTCACTGCTATATCCTTTGTTTTTTAACTGTGCTAACGGATTGTTTTGGAAAGAACTGGTTCCACCATAACTTCCATCTTCGTTTAAAATTGGATATGCATTTGCAGGTGTAGTAAAAACTGCATTTAAAACTGCATCACTTGAACCACCGGGTTGCCGACGATTTTCTACTCTTCCGCCCATATCTAACTGAACATTTAACATTGGAGTAACCTGAATGTCCAAATTAGTTCTCAAATTATATCTATTATAACCTACGTTTGAATTATACAGCGGAGTTTGTGCATCTTTGAAAAGTCCATTTTGATTAAAATAGCTTAAGGTGGTAAAATACCGAATGGCTTTAGATCCACCAGAAGCTGTTAGTACATGTCGTTGTACTAAAGCATTATCTTGAATAAAATCCCGTACAAAATTATTGTTGGGGTAAGTCAACAAATCGGTTCCCAATTGATAATTATCTAATTGCGAAAGGGTATAGAATGGTTGAGAACCATCATTTTTTAATGCTTGATTGTATAAACTTGCAAAACGGTACGAATCCAGAGGCTTTGTCATTGCAGTTGGCATTTGCGAACCTACTTGTACATCGTACGAAAACCGCGTTTTTTCAGCATTTCCACGTTTAGTAGTAACTAATAATGCACCATTTGCACCTCTATTGCCGTACCATGCAAGCGAAGCAGCATCTTTCAAAACCGTAACTGATTCAATTTCGTTCAAATCCATATCTGCAAAATCGCGTGAAACGCCATCAACCAAAACTAAGGGTGAATTGCTGCCGGCAAAAGAGGCTCTATTTCGAATCACAAAAGCTGCATCATCACGACCGGGTAATGTGCCTGTTTGCCACACATTCAATCCTGGAGCTTGTCCTGCCAAGGCATTGAATAATGAACTTGATGGAGATGGAGAAATGCCAGATGATTTAATAGTTGAAACTGCACCATTGATTTCGCGTTTTTTAATTATATTAAAAGGAATATTGACATTGTCATTTTCACCAGCTTCTGCTATCGTGGGTTTTACATGCACTTCCAATGCATTTTTAGAAGTAATAATATCTTGAAAAAATGTTAGAAAGCCATCTTTAGAAAATACCAACACATCACCTTTTGCAGCAGAAATCTCAAATTTTCCAGCAGCATCTGTTTTTGTGCTTGTACCAATTTCTTGTACTTCGATTGTAAAACCTGATACAGGCTGATTGTTTGTATCAATTACTTTGCCTGTGATTATACTTGTAACCCGCTCTTGTGCTTGTAAATCAGACAATAGCATCGAAAGAAGTGCAAACATGCAAATATATATATACTTCATTTTTTTCATTATTATATTTTTAAATGGTTTGATCTTACCAACCGGGGTTTTGAACCAGTTTTTTACTTTTTTGAATTTCAATTTTTGGAATTGGATATAAATGCATATAATCTTCGAAAATTCGTTGATAATAGTCATTGAGTTTTATAGGAGTGTAGACAAATGTACCATTTGTATTTTTAACTACATTCATTCCATACACTGGTTGGGCAATGATTTCTTTTCCTTTTTTCCAACGCATCACATCATAAAAACGATGGTCTTCAAATGCTAATTCTATTGCTCTTTCGTTTCGAATGCGGTCTCTCATTTTAGATTGAGTTAATCCATTAGGTAAATCCGGCATTCCAGCTCGTTTACGTATTTGATTTACAGCATTGTAAACACTGGCATCAGGCCCCACTGCTTCATTCTGAGCTTCAGCATAATTAAGTAGAATTTCGCCATATCGAAAAAATATGAAATTCAGTATTGCTTTTTTATTTAACTGAGTATCAAACTCAACCGGCCACATTTTTTTACAATAATAGCGCGTTTGAGTATAGTTTGTACCAGTCGAACGGTAATCATTTCCTCCATCCCACATTTCCATTTTACGTCCCTGCCACGAGGCGTCGTTATACAATATATTCGCATAAAAACGTGAATCGCGGTTTAAATATGGATTGGTTGGGTCATAACCCGAAGTTGGATCAGTAATTGGAAGTCCATTACTCATTTCATATAAATCGACATGGTTTTGAGTAGGATTAAACTCACCAATACTGCCTCCAGAACCAGGTGACATTACCGAAAGTTTGGGGTATGACACATCTCTTGGTCCACGCACTTTTATTAAAATATACTCACAAGTATCGCTCATAGGTATATTAAGTACCTCTGCATAGTTTTTATGTAACTTATACATATTCATATCCATCACATCTTTAGCAGCAAGTGCTGCAGCAGCCCATTTGGTCAAATCATTACTCTCATTATGAAGTGGACTGGCAGCATATAACAATAATCGGGATTTTAATGCTTTGGCAGCACCTATAGTTGCTCGTCCGTAATTTCCTTGATCATATTTTAAGGGCAATAGCAAAATTGCCTGTTCAATATCACTTAAAATAAAACTCACACATTGATCGTAAGTACTTCTTGGAAAATCAATATCTTCGTTCGAAGCATACGCTTTGTCCATGATAACCACACCACCAAAACGTTTTACGAGTTCAAAATACATAAATGCCCGCAGAAAATACATTTCGCCTTTTATACGGCTGGGGTCTTGTGTTGTCCATGCAACCTGATCTACTTTAGAAAGCATTTTGTTTACAACTCGGATTCCAGTATAACACATGTCCCAAACTCCCGAAATGTCATTTAAAAAGTATCTGTCACTTAAAGCTGGCTTTAGAAGCGAATGGTCGTGCCACATTCCTTTTTGCATTGAATATAGTAAATTGGAACTAATATCTGTCCCTACTGACTCATCAGTAGCATTTGACATTCCCGTAATACTATTCCAGCGCAAATAATCGTCGGGGCGATATCTGTATGCATTATCAGCAAATTGTGCAGCCAATACCGGATCGGAAAAAACTTTTGCCTCATCAATAGCAACTTCAGGTGCTACATCGAGAAATTTATCGTTGCAACCAACTAAAAGGGTTACAAAAAGTACAATTGATGCTATATTAATTTTTCTCATAATAGTAATATTAATTTAGTTTAAAATTCAACATTAAGACCTAGGTTGTAAACTCTTGTATTGGGATATACATTTGTAGGTCCTTGAGGAGCACTTCGTCCAATATTCTCTGGATCAATATACAATACTTTAGTCCATGTATACAGGTTTTGACCTGAAAAATTAATACGCATATTACTAACACCTAGCTTACGAGCAACTTTTAAGGGTAATTGATATGAAAGTTGTAAATTTCTTATTTTTAAATAGCTCGCATCTGTCAATAAATAGTTGTTCGTTGAATAACTCATAAAATTTCCTCCTACTGCAGGTTGTAACGATGGCCATGTTGCTGTTTCGGCAGTTGCAGGAGTCCATCTACCTAACATGTGTTGGTACATTTGATTGGCACTTAGGGCTCTTTGATCAAATTGTATATCGGAACTGACGTTGGTAACCCCTTGAAGCATAACCGAAAGCATTAGTCCTTTCCATCCAACCATTGCTTCGATACTTCCATTGTATTCAGGTACATTTGAAAACCCAATTGGAACCCGATCATCAGTGTTAATTACTCCATCGTTATTGAAATCGACAAACTTTAAATCACCAGGTATGGCTTTCCCTAATTTAGTTGGGGTTGAATTATCAATATCTTCTTGTGATTTATAAAAACCATCTGTCAAATATCCACGGTATTGCCCAATTCTATAACCTGCTGATTTTTGGTAGTTTGGCATCCCATGTGGTTCATCAAGGCTAATTACTTTATTGCGAGTAAAACTAACCTGAGCAGTAGCACTATATTTAAAATCTTTGCCAGGTTTACTCAAAATCCGAACCTCTACTTCAAATCCACGATTGTATACTTCTCCAAGATTTAACATGGGATATGCTTCACCATAAGTAGCTAAACCAGATGCACGGTTAAGCAAAATACCACTTCGATTTTCATCAAATAAATCAAAATTGACAGACAAGAAATTATTAAAGTAACTACTTTCGACACCAATATTTCGTTTTAGGGAAGTTTCCCAACTTATGAATGGATTACCAATTCTGGAATGAATAACAGATGTATATGTCTGTGCTGAAGTTGGATAACCAAATTGAATGGCAGTAGGTAAACCAAATTGAACAAGTGAATTATTTTGAGTATATTCATCCAAATAAAGAAATCGTGAGCCACCAATTCTGTCAAATCCTATTTTTCCGTAAGAACCTCTCACTTTAAGTTGGTTTAACCATGTAAGCGATTTCATAAAAGATTCATTACTAATTGTCCAACCTGCCGAAACGGCAGGAAAAAAACCATAGCGAACGCCCGAAGCAAAATTTTCGGATCCATTATATGCTCCATTTACTTCTGCAAAATATCTTCCGTCGTAATTATAAGTTGCTCTTCCTACAAAACCTTGTGAAGCATACGCGGGTTGCGCTCCTGCCAACATTTTTGCTTGACGTTGAAACAATGCCAACCCACTAACCGCGTGTTTTCCAAACTCACGAGCATAATTTAAGCTCACTTGCAAGTCATAATTAATAATTCCACCATAACTTGATTGTATCGGTCCCAATGGTGAATCACTTGTTCCAAGTGAAGCAGTGCCTGCTGAAATTTCACCGGTTGTTTTATTCACGTTATACGAAACGAACGAGCCCGATTGCATCCTATTGGCATAGTAAGTACCATCGTAGGCATATTGGGTGCGAAATGATAATCCTTTTAAAAGTTTATCCAATTTATAGTTCAAACCCAATGTGCTTTCAATAGTATTCGTTTGTTTCGTAACATAACCTTGTGTCAATAGCCATCCCAATGGATTGGTTAGGTTTACGCCTGCTGATGGATTTTCCATAAATCGTCCATCAGGTAAGTATGGCGAAAATGCCCAGGCCGGAATGCTGTTTATTCGTGAGAGCAAAAATTCAACTTGAGCATCGGCCCATTGTCCATACGTATAAAAATCGCTTGCTGCTGGTGTATATCTCGATTCTAATCTTCCTCCAAGTTTTATGGAAACTGATAAATCTTTACTTAAATTTAAATCCAAATTAGACCTGAAATTATATCGGTTATAACTGGGTGTTGTAGTATAACCACAATAAGGGTTATCAAATTTTTTAAAATAGCCATCATCAAATAAATATCCCGCAGAAACAAAATATTTGGCAACTTTTGTACCCCCTGAGATATTGATATTGTGTTGTGTTTGAGGGAAGTATTTTCTGACCATATATTCACGCCAGTTAAAGTCAGGATACAAAATAGGATCGGAATGATCTTGGAATTTTTGCAATTCAACATCTGTAAATGCTGGTGATTTTCCTACATTGGCATTGGCTTCATTCAATAAACTGGCACTGTTAAATGCATCGAGTGTTTGCGGAATAACGGCATACGTTTGCATTGCAAGATTTCCGGTATAAGTTATTCTTGGTTTACCCTCTTTTCCCGATTTAGTTGTTATCAAAATTACGCCATTACCTCCCTTTATTCCGAAAAGAGCAGTTTGTGAGGCATCTTTCAGCACGGATATACTTTCAATTTCATTTGGGTCAATATCGCCAAACGATGGTCTTTCAGCACCATCCACAATAATTAATGGAGATGAGTCTCCTGTTGTAGCACGTCCACGAATAAATATATCAGCTTGGTCGGCTCCGGGTTTTCCACTTCGTTGTGCAGTTACAACACCCGGCATACGTCCTGTTAATGCATTCGTAACGTTTGCTACCGGATTTCTCAGAATTGCTTCCGACTTAACTGTTGCGATAGAGCCTGTAAGGGTAGATTTCTTCTGCGTACCGTATCCAACTACTACTACTTCGCTCATACCTATACTGGCATCTTCTAATACTATATTATATACATTGGCGTTTCCTACAATTATTTCTTGTG
>JBMOHG010000151.1:0-7390 GCA_049317965.1 Paludibacter sp. | reverse complement strand
TTTTGCCAAAATGCAATATCCTGAGGATTGTAGAGCCATGTTTCGCCCACAATATTAAAATTCGGATATTCATTGGTAATGGCTTTTGCCCATTTAGCCATTGCGTCACGGTCGTTATACGGATATGTATCCATTCTGATTCCATCCAAATTAGCATATTCCACCCACCAGATAGAATTTTGAATATAATATGTCCAGAAAAACTGATTTTTTTGGTTCATGTCCGGCATAGATTTATCAAACCAACCATCAACAAATAATTTTTTGTCAATTTCAGAACCGTGAATGTCTTTGAATGTATTTGCTTTGTGATTCGTTTGTGTGTAATTTGGAAATTGATGTATCCAGTCTTCGAACGGCAAATCATTCATCCACCAAGCCCAAATTCCACTGTGGTTCGAAACCATGTCCATAATTACTTTCAGCCCTTTTTCGTGCGAAGCCGATACCATTTCCACATATTCCTGATTACTTCCGAAGCGTGGATCTATTTTGTAATAATCGCTGATAGCATATCCATGATAGGTGTATTTTGTGTAATTGTTTTCTTGCAGCGGCGTACTCCAAATTGCCGTTGCTCCTAACTCTTTGATGTAATCCAAATGATTTTCAATACCTTTTATATCACCACCATGCCTGCCACTAATATCTATTCGATTGGCTTTTTCGGGTTGTGAATCAATATTGTCGTTTGCTGAATTGCCATTCGCAAAACGATCGGGCATAAGCAGATAAATGACATCTGCACTTGTAAAACCTTGTCGAAGAGCCGAGGCTTTTCTTCTGTTTTTCAATTCGTAAGCGAAAGATAAATCAGGTTTCTCTTGTTGTTTTAGAAGTATATTAAACTTTCCTGCCTTTGCTATTTTCGAATCGATTTCTAAACTTACAAATAAATAATTCGGACTACAAGCACGATTTGTTTTGATGACTTTCACACCCGGATAATTAATTATTACCTTCCGGTTACAAATTTCAGTACCATGTATCAATAATTGTAATTGCGTATTTTTCATTCCCACCCACCAGAAAGCAGGTTCAACACGTTCAATTTGAGAAGTAAGGTTGACTGAAATTAAAAGTAATAAGTATAAAATTGTTTTTTTGTACATGAGTTTTTTTATTTTTGAAAATTTCAGGAAATCTTTAGTTCTGAAAGATGAAAAGTCTGAGCTAATAAAAGTTCAGACTTTTCAGAAAAAATCAAATTTGCATTATAAAGCTGTTGAATAACCTATAGAATTAATTATAACCCGGATTTTGAACCAAATTCGGATTTGCATTTAAATCTGTTGATGGAATAGGAAATAAATTTCTTTCTACAGTAAAAGTAGTAGCTGCAGGCGCACCAGTTATTGGATCAGGTGCTAATCCACCTTTCCAATCCCAATTATAACCTGTATTACCTCCAAATTTTCCAAAACGAATTAAATCAGTACGACGTTGTCCTTCAAAGAAAAATTCACGACACTTTTCGTCCAATATTGTAGGTAAAAAGAATTTAGTTGCAACTAAAGCTTGTGCATTTGATCTGGTTCTGATTTGATTGATTACTGTCAACGCTTCCGTTTTATTCGCAACAGAGTCTTTGCGATAAATAGCCTCTGCATAAGTCAAATAGGCTTCTGCAGCACGTAAGAATGGAACATCCGTGTCTGGTTTTTCGGGAGCATGAGCAGGTTTACCATCAGCTCTAATATTGCTAAACTTAATTACAGAATAACCTTCTTTGAATTTTTCAACAGTTGTAATATTTAGCGTTCGACCAGATTTATTAAACAATGCTCTATTGTCTTTATAAGATGCTAAAATTGCTGAAGTTAAATCAGTTGCATCTGAAAAGAATGTAGAACCAGTTGGAAAAAACTTCTTAACTAAAGTAGCACGCGCTCTATTGCCTGTCCAGCCTGCCGATCCCCAGTTTGTCATATCGGCGGTATGAGTAGATGCAATCAAGAATAGAGATGATCCCCAATTTTGAGTTTTAATACCATCGGCAGCTATTGGGAAAATAATTTCAAGAGGTGCTTTATTTACAGAAGAACCATCAAGTGCACCAGCATTATCTGCCATAAAAAGATGTTTATATGTAGGACATAAGCTGTAACCCGATGTTGGATCCATTACTTTTTTAGCATAAGTTGCTGCATCAGCCCAACGAGGAGTTCCAGTGTACACTTCTGCATTTAAGTAAAGTCTTGAACGAATTAACCAATTGGCAACTTTATCTACACGATAATAAGGAGCTTGTTTGGGTTCATACATATCAACTTCACATTCTGAAAGTTCCTTCTCTACATATTTAAATAAGTCCGCACGAAGCATTTGTGGTGCTGGAGTATCTGAAACAACTTCTGTAAATGGTACATTTCCAAACATATCCAACAAATAATAATAATTCATGGCACGCATAAAACGAGCTTCTGCACGTTGTTTAATTGATTTTTCATCAGTCAAACCAGCAGTTTGAGTCAAGAAATGATTACAAAGTGTAATGTTGAAATAAAATCTTCCATACATTCCGGTAACAAAACCATGCGATGATGTCCATTTACAAAAATTATTTGTTGGTATATCGGCATCACCCCATGCGCAAATAGCTTCATCTGTCGAAAGTTCATTCAGATTCCAAATTAACCGGTAAAAATCAGAGAAACCTTCATCAATTCCGGCTACATCGCCTTTTCCGGCAGGACCTTGTTGACCAGTTAAACCAAGAGAAGCATATATTTTTGTAAATACATCATCCTGATAAAATGTTTGAGTTACACTTGGGTCGATTGGCACTACATTCAAATCGTCCACACATGATGTCATTCCAATTGTAAATACAAATGACATGATTGGGATTAATAATTTTATATTTCTATATTTCATAATTGTTCTTTTTATAAAGTTTCAAAAATTAAAAATTAAGGCTTAATCCAATTACTGTAATCATTGGTCTTGGATAAATATTGTTGTCAATTCCACTTGATAATTCAGGGTCTAATCCTTTATATTTTGTGATAAAAAATGGATTTTGAGCAGTAATATAGAATCTTCCACTAGAAATTACATCGTAAAGATTTTTAAAACTATAACCTAAAGTTATATTATCACAACGAAGAAATGAAGCATCCTGTACATAGTAATCAGAGAAGAATGTTTTCTGTTCTTTGAAATCGGTATAAAGTGCTGATACTGGTCTGTTGGAGAAATATCCCGAATAAAATACTATTCCAGCTCCCATATTTGATCTACTTGCCGCAACATCGTTATATACATAGTTTCCTAAACTTGCCCTGAGTGAAATGCCAAGATCAAAATTTTTATAAATCAATTTTGAGCTTAATCCCATTGTAACATCAGCAGATGGTTTTTTGAAATAATACTTATCATCTTCAACGGGTGAAGTTGTTACTTTTCCATTTTTATCTAAGAATGTACCTTCAATTGGTTTACCGGTAATGCTGTCGTAAACCTGATGATATACAAAAAATGAATAAGCTGGGTGACCGACTGCATGTGCCTGAATGTTACTACCTACTCCACTTGAAATTCCACCGACAGCAGATTTATAATTTTCGCCGGTACCACTTATGAGTTTAGTGATTTTGTTTTGATTATAAGTTGCGTTATATCCAATTTCCCAAATCAAATCTTTAGTTGAAATGGCTTTAATGTTTACCGAAAACTCAACTCCCTGATTTTGAAGAGAACCAATATTACTAATTACCCTATTACTAAAGTTAGAACCCGCCGGAACATCTACTACGTTAATTAAATCGGTAGTTTTACGCATATAATAGTCCAAAGAACCTGTAATTCTACCTTTAAGGATTCCCATATCTAATCCTATATTCGAAGTTGCAGTTTGTTCCCATTTTAATTTGGGATTATATGCATTTGGTCTGTAGGTGGTATGATAAACCGAATCGGTAGGATAAAATGCTCCTTCCTGATTTAATTGGTAAACAGGAATATATGGATAATCACCTTGATTAATATTTTGTTGTCCTGTAATTCCATAACCCAATCTAAGTTTTAAATCAGAGAATACATCTACATCTTTCATGAATTCTTCTTCGTTAATTTTCCATGCTAATGCTGCAGCAGGGAATAAACCCCAACGATTTTCAGGCGAGAAACGAGATGTTCCATCTTCACGTAATGTTACCGTTGCAAGATATTTATTACCATAAGAGTAGTTTAAACGACCAAAAAATGAAACTAAAAAACTTTCGGTTTTCCAAACGTTTTCATAATAATTAAAGCCTACAGAATCATTAAGTGCTTTATTGTATACATTTTTTGTTAATCCCTGATATTTGCTGTCGCCTCCGCGTGCAAAGTGTTGCCATTCATAACCACCCATAACATCAAATTTGTGTTTGCTTATTTCTTTGGCATATTGCATATAGAAGTTTAAGGACTTGTTTGATTTTGTCATGTTTTCGTAGCCCATACGACCAAAACCTTCATCGCTTGCAGCTTCTTTTACAATGTACAAGTCTTTACGACCTTTCGAATCGTCAATACCAAGATTAAGATGTGCTCTTAATTCGGGAAGAAAATGGAATTTGTAATCGATATCGGCACTTGCAATCATTTCTTTTGCTGTGGACTTATCATCTTTTTGATTTAAGGTTGCAACAGGGTTTTTTACAGATAAACTATTGTATGGATAAATTATTTTTCCATTCACTGTCCTTTGAGTGTACCATTGCCAATATCCACCAAAATTATTTGCGTAAACTGGATCAGTTGAAGTAACAGGTTGCGTTGGATCCATTGCAGATGCAGCACCTACAGCACCACCATCAGCATATTGATTATTAACAAGCATTCCCTTTGCATTCAAATTGATTTTCAAATGATCATCTAAAAGTGATGGGCTTAAACTGATAGAACCGGTATATCTCTCAAAATTAGATGTTTTTAAAATACCATTTTGATTAGTATAACCCACAGAAACACGATATGGAACATTTTTGTATCCACCATATAGATTTATATTATGATCATGACTAAAGGCATTTTGATAAATCTGACTTTGCCAATCTGTATCTTCATTTCCAAGTAAAGATCTTGTTATACTATCATTGGTGTTAATTTTCTTTTGGTCATCATTAATTGGATTTTGAATACCTGGATACAATTTGTTTACAAGGTCACGAAATTGTGCAGCATTTAACACATCAAGTGTTTTCTTTACGCTACTTACCGAAAAGTTCCCATCGTAAGAAACACGCATTTTATCTTTTTTATCTCCTTTTTTAGTAGTGATAATGATTACGCCATTGGAAGCGCGCGAACCATAAATTGCTGTTGCAGATGCATCTTTAAGCACAGTAAAACTTTCAATATCATTTGGATTTACCGAACTCAATGGATTTGAAAGTCCTGCTAGAGGATCATTGTCCATTGCTAATCCATCAATTACAATTAATGGATCATTGAGGGCATTTAATGATGCACCACCACGAATTCGAATTTGAGCACCACCACCAGGAGCACCACCATCGGTAATTACACTTACACCTGCAATTTTACCAATAATCATGTCTTGTGCATTTGTAGTGAGCCCTTTGTTCAACTTGTCAGGTTTGATGGCAGTTACAGAACCTGTAGCATCGTTTTTCTTAACGGTACCATAACCAATCGCCACTACTTCACCTAATGCAATGGCATCTTCTTTAAGTTGAATGATAAGATTTGTTTTACCGGCAACCTGAACTTCCATGGGTAAATAGCCAACGTATTTTACCAGCAATGTGGCATTGGCTGCAACAGAGAGAATGAATTGTCCATCTAAATTGGTAATTGTACCATTTGATGTTCCTTTTTCAAAAATGTTTGCCCCTAGAATTACTTCTCCGGTGCTGGCATCTTTAACAATACCTGAAATTGATGTTTTTTGCGCACTAAGCGTAGCGCTAATAACAAACATCACTAAAAAAGTTGCGATTTCACGCAATTTTAGCTTAAAGTGTCTGTACTTCATGCATTAATTTTTTTAAGGTTGATATTTTGTGATGAATTTAAAATCAAAACGTTATATAAATTGAATTGTGTAAATTCTTTCAAATTTACTCAATTGATTTTTAATATCGAACTTGATTTATAGCACAAAAATAGAGTATTAATGATTATTTGTAATCTTTATTATATAGATATAATTAGAAAAAGCTACGCAAACGTTTGCGATTAAGATTTGAAATAATTCGGAAAATAATTTTTTATTCGGATAAACTAATATACTTTTGTAATCACAATTCTTTTCAGACCTTGAGATTGTATACTATATTTGATTTATTAATTACAAATTGACTGAATATCAGCTGAATAAAGTCAAATTATGTTATAATTAATTGAGTGTTTTATTTTCAAATTCTATATTCTAAAATATGAATAAACCACAAATCACCATAAAAGATATTGGTCGTGCGCTCAATATTTCACCATCGACGGTTTCGCGTGCTCTGAAAAACCATCCCGACATTAGCCAATCTACAAAAGATGCGGTAAATAAATATGCCAAGGAATTTAACTACAAGCCCAATACATTGGCGTTGAGCCTTCGTATGAGTAAAAACAACACCATTGGAGTTATTGTTCCCGAAATAAACAATTATTTTTTCTCTTCAATTCTTTCCGGAATCGAACAAGTTGCAAATGAATCTGATTTTAATGTAATTCTTTGTCAGTCAAGCGAAAACTATCTAAAAGAAGTGAGAAATACCCAGGCATTAGTAGCCACCCGGGTTTCGGGCGTTTTGGCCTCGTTGTGCAAACATACCACCAATTATGATCATTTTCAGGAAATTATTGATGGAAATATTCCTTTGGTATTTTTCGACCGAATTTGCATTGGAATAAGTACTGACCGCGTGGTAGTTGACGACTATAAAGGTGCTTTTGCAGCAGTTGAATACTTAATTCAGACTGGATGCAAGCGGATTGCATTTTATAGTTCACCACTTCATTTGGAGATTTCAAAAAATCGTAAAAATGGATACATGGATGCATTACGGAAATATGGACTTCCGGTAGATGATTCATTAATACGCGTTTGCGATACTCGTGAAGAAGCGATCATTATTACACCTGAAATATTAGACAGACCCAACCGTCCTGATGGCTTTTTTGCTATAAACGACCATTGTGCAGCAGGAATACTTTATGCAGTGAAATTAGCAAAATTACGTATTCCCCAGGATGTTGCAATTTTTGGTTTTTCAGATGGTGAGTTAGCAAAAGCTTGTGATCCAATGCTTAGTACTGTCGAACAACATGGATATGAAATGGGAAAACATGCAGCTACTTTGTTGTTGGATAAAATAAATGGCGTTACACACGGACAATATACCAATAAGATTGTAAAAACAAATTTAATAATTAGGGGGAC
>JBMOHG010000150.1:0-7453 GCA_049317965.1 Paludibacter sp. | reverse complement strand
TCAGTAGCCATAACAGCATGTCTCACATTGGCTGGCATAATAATACTTTCACCTACAGTGAGTTGAAACGATTTTCCATCAATTATTACTTCTCCTTTACCGTCTAATACTTGTAAAATTGCATCGAATGGTGCTGTGTGTTCGCTTAAAAATTCGCCTTTATCGAAAGCAAAAAGTGTAATATTCCCGCGTTCATTGCGAATAATGATTTTGCTGACTACCGAACCTTCGGCATAAGTCACTTTATCAGTCAAACTGAATTTTTCAGCAGTTGGGAATATTTTATTTTCGGTATTTAATTTGTATTCGGCCATGTTCGTTATTTATTTGTTGAATAATGATGCAAAAGTAGTATATATAAAACTATAAAAGTGTAACAATTGTTACACAACAAAGTTTTTGTTTGTATTTTTGTAGAATATAATAATTGATTTGGATTATATGGAAAAATTTGATTTATCGGCTTGTCCGATTTGCAGTACTTTAGGAATCGAAAATGAAGAAGAGTTTCTTATGGATTTGAAATGCACTACAAAAACTTATGCTAAGAATGAAATAATTGTACGACAAGGAGATGTGTGTGATGCTCTTTGTTTGCTTATGGTGGGTGAAGTGAAAACTGAAATGATAACTGAAAATGGTAGTTTGATAAGTATTGAAATTATCAAAGCCCCTCGCCCACTGGCTTCTGCATTTTTATTTTCGGATAATAATCATTTTCCGGTAGATGTTACTGCTTTGTGTGAAGTAGAAATAATGCACATACCAAAAACAGAAATAATGCGATTAATGATGACAAATCCTGAGTTTATGAAGCAGTTTTTAACTCATAATTCAAATCGCACTCAATTTCTAATCAATCGGTTGCAATTACTATCTATCAAAACGATAAAAGGCAAGTTGGCGCATTATTTTCTCGAACAAATTGTAGCCAATGACAAATCATTTGTATTAAGTCGAAATCAAACAGAATTAGCTGATTATTTTGGAGTTGCACGACCATCGTTAGCTCGCACTTTGTCTGAAATGGTTCAGGACGGCATTATTAGTATCGACAAAAAGAAATATACCGTATTGGATATTAAGCGATTGAGAGAACAATTAATGTAATAGAAAAGTTGGATAAGGTTTGGACTGGCATGCATTTTGGATCATTATTATCAAAAATGTGTCAATTTATTTTTATCCACTAATTCCTGTCCTTTCCTTCGTAATAATTTATAAATGCCAAATTAACCATTCTATTGCCACCCGGTGTAGGATAATTTCCTGAAAAATACCAATCACCCAAATGATTTGGACAAGCTTTATGAAGACCTTCGATGGTTTGATAAACAAGTTGAACAGGACAATTCACTTCAGCTGGAGTTAACATTTCAGCAATCTTTTTCGAAATATCTTCTTGAGAAAATGGTTCGTAAATTCCTGTTACATAATTAACTACTTCTTCTTTTGGATAATTTTCCTGAGCTTTTGATTTAATATAAACTTCATCGATAATATTTTGTCTTCCACTTTCTTTTAATAATTCGATGGCAGCTCTAAAAGCACAAAATTCGTTCATTCGTGCCATATCTATTCCATAATAATCGGGATAGCGAACTTGCGGTGACGAAGAAACAATTACAATTTTCTTTGGTTCTAATCGGTTCAATATTTTTAAAATGCTTTGTTTCAAAGTCGTACCACGCACAATTGAATCGTCTATGGCTACCAAATTGTCAACTTTCCCACGGCGAATAGAGCCATAAGTTATATCGTAAACATGAGTAGCCAAATCGTCTCTTTCATTATTACTCGAAATAAAAGTACGTAGTTTTATATCTTTAATAAGTACTTTTTCTACACGAATAGCCTGATTATTTAACGCCTTAATTCCATCTTTCATACCATAAAATGCAACTTCGGCTGTATTTGGAATAAACGAGAAAACAGTATTATCAACGTCATTATCAATAGCTTTAAGAATCGGAATAGCCAATGATTCACCAAGTTTTTTGCGTTCTTTGTAAATATCTAAATCGCTACCACGAGAGAAATAAATTCTTTCGAAAGAACATTTAGCCAATTCGGAAGCAGCAGGACGTATGGTTTCAAACTTGATTGTTCCATTTTTTTTGATAATCATGGCTTCACCCGGATTCAGTTCCTTAATATCTTCTTCCTTTACATTCATAGCTGTCTGAATCACTGGACGTTCGGATGCTGTAACCACTATTTCATCGTTAATATAGTAAAATACAGGACGAATTCCTTTTGAATCACGAAATACAAATGAATCGCCATGTCCCAACATTCCACAAATAGCATATCCACCATCCCACATTTTTTCCGATTTACGGATGAACTTAGCTATATCCAGATTTTCCTCAATTTTTTGAGTGATGGTTAAATCATTTGTATATCTTTGCTTAATTACATTATATTCTTTTTGAACTTCTTGATCGAGTTGAAAACCAAGTGATTCCAGCATTAAAAACGTATCACCTTTGTCGCGCGGATGTTGACCTTTTAGCGTTAAATGTTCGAAAATTTCATCAACATTAGTCAGATTAAAATTACCTGCCAGCACCAAAGTTCTATTTTTCCAATTGTGTCGCCTCAAAAAAGGATGAACATAAGATAAACCACTTTTTCCGGTTGTGCTATAACGTAAATGACCTAAATATAACTCACCGGCAAAAGGTAATTCAGCTTTCGATTTTTCACCACTTTTGTAAATATCATTTGATATTGCAGCGGTTTTTTTATTAATGCTGGCAAATATTTCCTGAATTGCATTTTTACCTTCAATACGATCGCGCCATATATATTCATCACCAGCAGGCATATCAAGTTTTACGGTGGCAATACCTGCCCCCTCCTGCCCTCTGTTATGTTGTTTTTCCATTAGCAAATACATTTTTTGTAATCCGTATTGCCAAGTTCCGTATTTTTCCTGATAATAATCCAAAGGCTTTAAAAGCCTAATCATTGCTATTCCGCACATAATAAATTTACAACTAGTAATTTACGATTCTAAAACTATTTTTTAAAAAATTAAAAAAGCCCCAACGAAATACGAAGGGGCAGTTTTTTTATTCTACAGTTACTGATTTTGCTAAGTTACGAGGTTGGTCAACATTACAACCTTTCACAACCGCTATATGATAAGCAAATAACTGTAACGGAATGGCAGCCAATAAAGGAACTAAACATTCTTCGGTATCCGGTATACTTATCGTATAGTCTGATAAATTTTTAACCACCACATCACCTTCTGTTACAATGGAAATAATCTTACCTTTTCGGGCTTTAATTTCTTGTATGTTACTTACCACTTTTTCATACATTCCTACACTTGGGGCAATTACCACAACCGGCATTTCCTGACTAATCAGTGCAATAGGTCCGTGTTTCATTTCAGCAGCCGGATAACCCTCAGCATGAATATATGATATTTCTTTCAATTTTAAAGCACCTTCTAGGGCTACCGGAAAGTTATAACCACGTCCCAAATAGATGAAATTCTGAGCATAAGTAAATGTTTTTGCAAACTCGGCAATACTATCATTTTGCTTTAATAATTGAGATATTTTTTCTGGAATACGTCCCAATTCGGCTACTATTTTCAAATAATTTTCTTCTGATAAAGTTCCTTTTTCTTTCCCAATCATCAAAGCAAGCATGGTGAGAACAGTTACCTGTGCAGTAAATGCTTTTGTTGAAGCTACACCAATTTCGGGACCAGCATGAGTGTAACATCCTGAATGCGTGTTGCGTGGAATAGACGAACCTACCACATTACAAATACCAAAAATAAATGCACCATTTTCTTTTGCCAATTCTACTGCTGCCAACGTGTCAGCAGTTTCACCCGATTGCGAAATTGCAATTACTAAATCATCAGGATTTATAACCGGTTTACGATAACGAAATTCAGATGAATACTCAACTTCGACAGGAATACGTGCGAATTCTTCGATAGCATATTTTCCAATTAAGCCCGAATGCCACGAAGTACCACAAGCAGTGATAATTATACGTTTTGCATTCAAAAATTTCTCTTTATTGTCAATAAAGCCAGCTAATGTAATATTGTTTTCTTCAACATTTACTCTACCTCGCATACTATCAGCCAATGTTTTAGGCTGTTCGAAGATTTCTTTAATCATAAAATGAGGATATCCACCTTTCTCCAATTGACTTAATGTCATTTCGAGTTCTTTAATCTCAGGTGTTTTCTCAACATTTCCAATAGTTCTAATTTTTAACGTTTCGCCACGTTGCAATGTAACAATTTCTTCTTCACCAATATAAACAACTTTTTTAGTGAATTCAACGATTGGAGTTGCATCAGACGCTAAAAAGAATTCATCTTCTCCAATTCCAACAACCAATGGACTTCCCTTACGAGCAGCCACAATTAAATCAGGTTGTCCCTTTTCAATTACGGCAATAGCATAAGCACCAACAACCTGATTTAATGCCAATTGCACGGCAGTAGTTAAATCAACATTATTTGTTTTTTTAATAAATTCTATCAGTTGAATTAGTACTTCAGTATCAGTTTCGCTACTGAATGTATAACCACGCTCTTTTAAACCTTCTTTTAAAACTGCATAATTTTCGATAATTCCATTGTGAATCAATGCCAATTCTTCTGATTGAGAATAATGAGGATGAGCATTTATTTGATTTGGTTCGCCATGAGTTGCCCAACGTGTATGAGCAATACCAATAGTACCTTCGATATCTTTCTGTTCAGCAAAATGAATTAAATCTGATACTTTACCCTTTGCTTTATATACATTCAATTTGTTATTATGCAATAAAGCAATCCCTGCACTATCATATCCACGATATTCAAGTCGTTGAAGTCCTTTTATTAAAATCGGATAAGCTTGTTTATTTCCAATGTAACCTACAATTCCACACATAGTTATTTATATTAGTTCGTATTTATTTTTATATATTTTAGAAAGATTCCTTTCAAATTAATTTTGCATTACATTCCTTTACGAAGTCGATTAATTGCCTCTAAAGTTTGTTCTCTGCTATTAAACCCTGTAAATCGCATATATCCTTCACCAGACATTCCAAAAACAACTCCCGGAGTACCAATTACTTGATGCTCATATAATAATTGATGAAAAAATTTCCATGAGGGTTGATTATTTGGAGTTTTAAACCATACATAAGGTGAACTTATTCCACCATAGACTTCAAAACCTGCGGATATTAACTCTGCACGTATTAATGATGCATTAGTAAGATAATAGTTTACAAGTTCTTGTATTTCAATTTTTCCCTTTCGAGAATAAATAGCCTCAGCAGCACGTTGCACAACATAAGACACACCATTCGTATAATTTGTTATTCTTCTGTTCCAAAGTTTAATAAGTGGAGTTTCTTCACCCATTTTGGTGTACACCATTAATTCAGGAGGAAAAATTGTATAACCACATCTTAAACCGGTAAAACCGGCGGTTTTGGAATATGTTCGTATTTCAACTGCCACTTTTTTGGCACCTTTAATTTCGTATATACTTCTTGGAACATTTGGTTCGTTTACATAAGCCTGATATGCACCATCATATACAATAATACTTTGATGTTCAATAGCATAATCAACCCATTTTTTTAATTCAACCTTATTTAGAACAGTTCCAGTTGGATTATTCGGGTTGCATAAATAAATAACATCAACCTTTTCTTTGGGCAATTCAGGTACAAAATCAGTATCCGCCGTACAACGAAGGTAAACAATATTACTCCATTTCTGATCTTCGTTAATCATACCTGCACGACCGCTCATGATAGTTGCATTTTCGTAAACCGGATAAACAGGATCGGCAATTGCAATAATGTTATCGCGACCCAATACATGTCCTATATTACCAATATCCGACTTTGCGCCATCGTTTACAAATATGCTTTCTTTATCTAAAATTACTCCCAGGGTTCGATAATCTTTCACTATCTTATCTATCAGAAAATCATAACCTTGCGGAGGGCTATAACCTCTAAAAGTATCAGTTTTACCCATTTCGTCAACTGCTAAATGCATTGCTTGCAATACTTCATTTGGCAGTGGCTGAGTAACATCTCCGACACCTAATCGAATAATTTTTGAGTTGGGGTGTAGAACTTTATAGGCATTAACACGCTTCTCTATTTCGTCAAAACAGTAGATTTCGGGAGTTTTTAAATAATTCTCGTTTGCTAATGCCATTCGGGAGAAGGGTTAATAAAATGAGGTAAAATCAATATAAAATAAAATGCAAAATTGCGATTTTTTTTTCATTTACAAAAATGTTTTCAGTAAAAAGATTTAAATTTACAGCTAACATGTTGTATTTGAATTATTTTTGTGGTTAAAAAATAAGAATTAGAGATCTGTCATTTTAATAATTGTTCGACCTTTCAATTTACCTTCTAGTATCAAATTTAAAGTCTCAATCAGCTCATTTAGTGTTATTTCGGTATATAAATTTAATAAATTATCTGGTTTTAACTCATTTGCCAATTTTGACCATAATTCATGTCGAAGTTCACCGGGGTAATTTTGAGCTGATATTCCAATTAGTGTAATTCCGCGTAGAATAAATGGGAAAACTGTCATGTTTAGTTGAGTAGACGAAACACTTCCGCAAGTTGTAACTGCTCCTAAAGGTTGAAGTGACTTCAAAATATTTTCTAAAATTGGACCGCCAACAGTATCAATTCCACCTGCAAATTTTGAAGATAATATCGGACGTTTATCAACATTTTCAAAATCTGCACGTGAAATAATTTCATTTGCACCTAGACTCTTCAAAAAAGCATGTTCTTGTTCTTTACCTGAAACAGCAACTATTTGATATCCAAGTTTTGAAAGTAAAGAAATAGCTACAGATCCAACACCACCGGTAGCTCCGGTAACAATTATTTTTCCATCTGATGGTTTCACAAGTTCAATAAGTCTGGAAACTGAAATTCCGGCTGTAAATCCTGCTGTTCCAATTATCATTGACTCTTTCATTGACAAACCTTTAGGGATTTTTACAACCCAATGTGCTGGTACTCTTATATATTGTCCAAAACCACCCGAAGTATTCATTCCTAAATCGTAACCGGTAACAATTACCTCTTCGCCAATTTCGAATTGATCGTAATTCGAATTTACAACAACTCCGGCAGCATCAATACCTGGTGTATGAGGATATATTTTGGTAACACCTTTATTTCCGGTTGCTGATAAAGCATCTTTATAATTTACTGAAGAATAACGCACTTTAATAAGAACTTCACCATCAGGTAAATTATCGGTATCGCAAGTTTTTATAGATTGAATAAATGTTCCGTTTATTTCTTCAACAACTAAAGCTTTATATTGGATATTTTTCATTTAAAATCGATTAAAAAAAATAAAAACGTTGAAGTAATTGCTAACTTCAACGTTGTTTTATTTCAGACAATTTTTACAGTAATA
>JBMOHG010000149.1:0-7514 GCA_049317965.1 Paludibacter sp. | reverse complement strand
AGCAAATAAAATCAAAACCTAGTCGTTTTCTATCATTAATCTTAATGATATTTAGAGATTATGCTTTCTTTTAGGCTAAAAATGTGCTGATTATTCAAGAATTATTACGACCTTTGCACCCCAAATACAAATAATAAAATTTGAATGAAAACGAATAATGAAAAATGGCAAGGAAGTTCGAAAGGAAAGTCGACTGCTGGTGCCGGCCGTGATGGTAAACCGTTTGAGAAACGTGATGTAAAATCCATATTAAAAGGCTCAAGGGGTGCAGCAAAATTTGGTTCTGATAAACCTGCTCGTGAAGAAAATCGCACTGGTGTAAATACAGACTATAAAAAAAGAGATGATAGTCGTCCTGCCTACGGTGAACGCAAACCATACAGTGCTGGCGGCGACAATAAACCTGCTTATGGTGAACGTAAACCATGGGAAAATAGAGATAGTAAGCCAGCCTACGGTGAAAGAAAGCCTTATGGTACTGATAATAAGACTCCTTATGGCGAAAGAAAACCATGGGAAAACAGAGATAGTAAACCATCATTTGATAGAAAACCTGCAAGTACTGAACGATATATTGGTGGCGAAGGCAAACCAACTTATGCCGAAAGGAAAGCTGCCGAAAGCAAAGAAGGTCGTCCTTCTTTTGGTGAAAAGAAATCATTTCAAAGTAGCGAAGGTCGCTCATCTTACGGTGAACGTAAACCTTACGAAAATCGCGAAGGTCGTCCAGCTTATGGTGAAAAGAAACCTTGGGAAAATCGCGATAGCAAACCGGCTTATGGTGACAGAAAACCAGCTTATGGCGACAGAAAGCCAGCTTTTGGTGATAGAAAACCAGCTTATGGTGACCGCAAACCAGCTTTTGGTGCGAAGAAACCATGGGAATCCCGCGATAGTCGGCCAATAAATACAGATGCAAATGGTGAAAAAATTTATGGCAGATTTCAGGAGTCGAATGATGATGAAACACGCTCTGAAAAACTGACTTTTCAAAAATTACCTGAAGGAAAAAGATCGGAATTTACAGAAACACGTTATGATAATAAAAAAGATGGCGTAAGTTTCCGCAAACGTTCTGATGATAACTACGATCCAAATGCAAAATACAGTAATAAAAAGCAATTGGAATATCGTAAAACGATGGTTGATTTGACTAAACCAATTCGTTTGAATAAATTTTTGGCCAATGCCGGAATCTGTTCACGTCGTGAAGCGGATGAATATATTGTAGCTGGTGTAATTTCGGTTAATGGACAAATAGTTACCGAAATGGGTGTAAAAGTATTACATACAGATAAAGTAATGTTCCATGAACAAGCAGTTCAATCTGAGAAAAAAGTGTATTTGCTGTTGAATAAACCAAAAGATTGCGTTACAACATCCGAAGATACACACGATAGATTGACAGTACTTGATTTGGTGAAAAATGCTTGTAGCGAAAGAATTTATCCTGTAGGTCGTCTCGATAGAAATACAACTGGTGTTTTGCTTTTGACAAACGATGGTGATTTGGCTTCAAAACTCACTCATCCTAAATATGATAAGAAGAAAATTTATCATGTTGCGCTGGATAAACCATTGATTGAAGATGATTATAATAAAATTATTGCCGGTATTACTTTAGATGAAGATGTGATTAAAGCTGATGCATTGGAATTTGTAAAAGAAGGCGATTTAAAACAAGTTGGTATCGAAATTCACTCTGGTCAAAACAGAGTTGTACGTCGTATTTTCGAGAAACTTGGTTATAAAGTGATTCGATTGGATCGTGTTTATTTTGCAGGATTAACTAAAAAGAGTCTTCCACGGGGTAAATATCGTTTCTTGAGCGAACGCGAAGTGCAAATGCTGAAAATGGGAGCTCACGAATAGGTTTTTTTGTCGAAAAGTGATACTTCGAAATATTTATACAGCTCCTCTGCATTGATTTGTAGAGGAGTTTTTTTTAATTATATTCATTTTTTTGAAAACCATGAAAAAAATTGTTATTGCAGGTGGAACTGGTTTTATTGGTCGTTATCTTTCGTCACGTTTTAGCGAAATTGGTTATAAAGTACTTATTGTATCCCGACAACCTGAGCATGTTTCATGGGAAATTGACGATTTGGTGGAAGCGTTAGAAGGTGCTGAGTTTGTTCTAAATCTGGCCGGAAAATCCATTAATTGCCGTCATAACATTACAAATCGTAAAAGCATATTAGAGTCGAGAATTACTACAACTTCTTTAATTGGAAATGCACTTTTGACCTGTAAAAATCCACCAAAACTATGGATAAATGCAAGTGCTACTGGTGTTTATAAACCTTCAGTCGTACACCCAATGATTGAAGATGAAACCGAATTGGGGTCGGATTTTTTGGCTGAAGTTGTTACTGAATGGGAAAAGGTTTTTTTTGAATTCCAATTGCCGGCTACAAGGCAAGTCGCATTGAGAACTTCGGTTGTATTGGGAAAAAATGAAGGTGCTTTACTTCCTTTGGTATGGTTAACTCGTTTAGGTCTAGGTGGAAAACAAGCTTCCGGAAATCAAATGTTCAGTTGGATTCATTTGGAAGATTATTTCAGAATAGTACTTTTCTTATCTGAAAATAACTCTTTGGAGGGTGTTTATAATTGTACATCACCAAATCCATTATCGAATAAGGAATTTATGCGCTCGTTACGAAATGCAATTCATATTCCTTTCGGAATTCCCGCACCAAAGTTTGCAATAGAAATTGGAGCAAAAGTGATTGGAACAGAGCCGGAATTGCTGTTGAACAGTTCGTTTGTGATTCCAGAGAGACTACAAACTGCCGGATATCAATTTAAATATCCAACTATTGATAAAGCATTGGATAATTTATTAAATTGATTACCAATTAATTACTTCTTTGTGTTGTGCTTTTAGATAATTATTGGCCAACGAAAAATGATTGTTCCCAATAAAACCCCGATAAGCCGATAGGGGAGAAGGATGCACTGATTTTAATACCAAATGTTGATTTGTATCAATAAATTCGCATTTTCGCTGAGCATACGAACCCCAAAGCATAAAAACGAGTCCTTTCTTTTGTGTTGCTAATTTGTGGATTACTGCATCTGTAAATGTTTCCCAACCACGACCTTGATGTGAGGCTGCAGCATGTGCCTGTACGGTTAAGGTTGCATTTAGTAATAAAACTCCTTGTTGTGCCCACCGAATTAAATTTCCACTTGTAGGACTTGAAATCCCTAAATCACGCTGAATTTCTTTGAAAATATTGAGCAACGAAGGTGGAAAAGCTACACCATTATTCACCGAAAAACACAAACCATGTGCCTGACCATCACCATGATATGGGTCCTGGCCAATAATTACAACTTTTACATTATTAAATGGACATTGATCGAAAGCATTAAAAATCAAAGGGGCTGGTGGAAAAATTAGTTTTGTCCGATATTCATTGCGCACAAAATCAGTAAGTTTGATAAAATACTCTTTATCAAATTCTGATTGCAATGCTTCTTTCCACGAAGTTTCAATTTTTACTTCCATCTTTCTTAATTTAAGAGTTCTTTTTGTTATTAGTTTGCAGTTAGCAGTGTGTCAGACAAGTTTATAGTTGTTTGCTTTCTTCCTTTTATTGCAAACTGTTAACTGCAAACTGCAAACTTTCTTCCTTTTTATTGCAAACTGTATACTCTCAACGGTCAACTGTTAACTTTCCACTCTCAACTGCTTTAAATAGTTGTTTCATAGCTTTTTCCAAAATACTTCGTGGACATGCAGAATTCAGACGTAAATGATATTCGCCACCGACACCAAAAATGGTTCCTTTGTTAAGTCCAAGCCCTGCTTTATGTACGAAAAATGACTGCAAATCATCAGTTTCCATTCCCAAATCTTTACAATCCAACCAAATAAGATAGGTAGCTTCAGGAATCATTGGTTTTACTTGTGGAATATTTTGTTTCAAAAATTCGACCACAAAATCAATATTTCCTTGAACATATTCAAGCATTTGCTTTCTCCATTCCCGACCATTTTCGTAAGCGGCCTGAGTTGCCACATAAGCAAATATATTTCCTCCTGTTTGTTCGGTTTTTTCTAAATAATTTACAAATTTTGATCGCAATTCAGCATTTGGTATTATGTATGAAGAACTTACCAACCCCGGCATATTGAAGGTTTTGGTTGGTGCCATGTAGGTTAAACTGATATTGGCTGCAGTTTCGGAAATTGAAGCAAATGGAATATGTTTTTGTCCGTGTAGCACCAAATCTGAATGAATTTCATCGGAGATAACAACTATATTGTTTTTTGAACAAATTTCTGCCAATCGATTTAATGTTTCCTTATCCCATGCTCTTCCGCCCGGATTGTGAGGATTACACAAAATAAACATTCGGGTTTTAGTTGTGATTTTTTTCTCCAAGTCCTCAAAATCCATTTCAAATTTACCATTCATTTCTTTCAACTGATTACAAATCAATTGTCTATTATTTTTATTTACTACATCAATAAATGGATAATAAACTGGTGGTTGAATAATTATTTCATCGCCTACTTCACTGAATGTTTCAACGGCAAATGCAATACCTGAAACAATTCCAGGAAGAAATCCAACCCATTCACGCTTTACTTCCCACTGATGAAGTTCTTTAATCCAATTTGTCAAAGCAGGAATAAAACCTTTTGGCAACATGGAATAGCCCAAAATTGGATGTTCGCAACGCTTTTGAATTGACTCCAAAATAAAATCAGGTGTGCGAAAATCCATGTCTGCAACCCAAAGTGGCAAAACATTTTCTGTTCCGAAAAGTGCTTTGCAACGTTCTATTTTGATTGCATCGGTGTGATGACGGTCAATTATTTCATCAAAGTTGTAGTTCTTTTGAACGGAATTTGCTGTATTTTCTGTAGACATTTATATATAAAATTTCAGTGGTGATTATTTGGTGAATATTACTTCTTCTATCGGTTTTCCAATACAGGCATTAGGCATTGGTATATTTAATATACGTGATATTGTGGGTGCAATATCAGTTGTCTGATAGGCACTTACTACTTTTTGAGTAGGAATTTTCCAGCCATAAAAATATACAGGAGTATAGGAAACAATGGCATTTGATTCACCTATAGGGTTGTTTTTATCATCAACTTCCAACCAGCCTGGTAGTAAGGTGAGAATAATATCTCCGACACTGTTTTTGTTTATGGAATGATGCATTCTAAATAGCTGACTGTTACCGTTTCCGCTCATATTGATAAGTTGCGACGCTGTAAATGCCGACTGAATTCCTTCAAATTCAATCATGAAATCAGCAATATTTTGTTGCATTTCGCGAAGATTTATTTTCTTCTCTTCAATTTTGGTTTTGTTCAAATAGATGTTTTTTGCATAATAACCCTCAATCCATTTTTCCTGACCGTAAACTGCCATCAAATAAGTACTTAGCAATGCCATAGATCGATTGGCATTAAAATAACCTGCCGGAATTTTATTTTCTCCTAATTCAGTTGGAGAGTGAATTGCTGTTTGATTACCAAATACAAATATTAAAGTTCTGTCAAGCCCTATTTTTGCATCTACTTTTTGTAGAATATTTTGAAGGTCTTTGTCTAATCTTAGATAAATATCTTCTTTTTCAGCCGATTGCAAAGCATAAGTTTTTTCGTTTGGTGTTCGTACAGTAAATTGCATAAGCATCATATCGGGATATTTATCCATGCCTAATTGTTCTTCTGTAATAATTTTTATACCCAATTCGGCTACAAGAGAATTTGCAGATGGTGTGTTTTTAATAATACTATTTGATGAATTTTTGGGTTTTAAACTTTGAGGGTCGTATTGAAATCCCATTTTTTTATCATCCTTATCGGGACCAGAAATATAAGTATTAATGCCATACATGGGAGTCCAGATTCGCGTTGAATATTTCTGAAATTCGCCATTCACATTCATTTCATCTGCCCACCGCGAAAGTCCATCTTTGTAATATCCTGTAGTAACCCATTTTAATTGAATATCGTCGATCCATGCAATACTTTTGGCGTTATGTCCACCCAGCATTATTGCATCTTCGGCATGAATTCCCACTGCGTAACTTTTGGAATTTCCGGGATATGCCATCATTAATTCATCTGATATACTGCTTGATAGCATGTAATGAGCAGATAAAGTTTGCTTTGTTCCAATCCCAATTTGATTTTCGTCGTGGATGATTGAAACAATCTCTTCTTTGGTTTTTTCGTAAAAATTATTTCCTGTAATTCCGTTAAAATACGGGGTTGTTCCGGTCATTACATTTGCAATATCTGATGCGTTTCCTGCCGAAACAATATTGTAATTGATATTATCGCAATATGAACCTTGTCCGATTATTTTTTTGAAACCTCCACTTTCTAAGTAATTCCACAACAGTTCGATGTGTTTTTGTTGAAGACCATCCACCATTATTCCAATAACCAATCGGGGACGCTCTGTATCATTGGTTTGACCGAATAAATTGTAATTCAAAAAAAGGAAGGAAAAAGTAAGTAAGATATTTTTGAGAGAAATTCTCATATTAATTGTCTGTTAATTTAGTCCTTAATTGCAAGGAATTCTAATTATGAAACTTAGATTGTTTTTTGTTTTTGAAGTACAAAAATACAACAAAATAACGAAATGAATGCAATATTACGATGAAGAGTTTATAATCAAATACGAAGTTAGACGTGTAAATGCATTGATAAATAATATGTTGTTGTAAGTTAGGTTTTGTGCTATTTGATGAATATATTTTTGTGAGCATTTGACTTATAATGATATCAAGACAGTTCAAATTGATTTGTTTTAGATACAGGAATTGAAATTTGTGAGCAAATATATCAACATTAATTATGGGATAAACCACGTAGAATTATGGTTGTAAAGCAAGGAAAAAAAGACAAACTATACGCTACAAGCAAACTACTGAGCCTATTTATCTAAGAAGTAATTCGCCGAAACTATCGTTATTCATCTTATGTAACTATCCTGAAACTGCCTGTCGCTAAGATTTGGCGACTTTCTATAGGTAGAGGCGATGCCGAAAACTGAGTCAAAGTGTTTAAATTCGATTTCGGGTTCGATTGTTTCAATCTTAAAAACTTTTTCGCCACCAAAGCTACATCGTTTTGCTTTGATTGCATACAATCTAATGTCGCTATTCAGAATGTTTGTTATCATATAAAAACGCAAAAAAACTCATCAACACTTAGATGTAGAACTTTTGATATCCGGTCATATTTTGAAAAAGAAAATCATAAACTCGTTCTCAAAATAGCTCTGAATAAAAAGTAGAGCATGGTTCTCTGGACTGTGGAACTTTTCAAATGCGTTTGATCTTCCTTTCAAATTATCTAATGCATAATCTGGGATAAATGTTTCATAACTGCATTTTTAGACAAATTGAACATAAAATGGCAATAATTTCTGTTTAAGGTATCAATTTTACTGTAATTTGAAACAATTTTGTTGTAGATGACAGCTTAATAATTACTTAATTTGCATTGTGGATTTTATATC
>JBMOHG010000148.1:0-7517 GCA_049317965.1 Paludibacter sp. | reverse complement strand
TTTGCGGTGGTGTAGATGCACAATATTTATTGGTGAACGGAACACCCGAACAAGTGTCACAAAAAGTGCTTGAATTGAAACAATTATTTCCAACAGGTTTAGTGGTTTCACCTAGTCACGAGGCAATTTTACCCGATATTCCACCTGCAAATATCGAAGCGTTGTTTAATGCATTAAATGCTAAATTGTAAATGAATAAATTGTAAATGATATGAAACGTTTTGGACAACTGATACACCTCAAACCAGAGTGTGCCGACGAATATGTAATGCATCATGCTGCAGTTTGGCCGGGAGTACTGGCTATGATAACGGCTTGCAATATCAGGAATTATTCAATTTTCAAAAAGGAGAATGTATTATTCGCCTATTTCGAATACATTGGAAATGAGTTCGATGGAGATATGGCTCGAATGGCTGCTGATGCCGAAACACAACGATGGTGGGATGTGGTAAAACCATTAATGGCGCCAATAGAAACCCGTAGTGCAGGTGAATTCTGGACCGACATGGAAGAAATTTTTCACGTAGATTAAATCGCTGTCTTTACTGAAATGGTAAATGTAATAATAGTAAATAAATATTATGACTTCAAATCCAATACTCGGAACACTTTTACACGCAGTTGGTGGCGCATCGGCTTCCACATGTTATTTACCAAATCATAAAACTAAACAGTGGTCGTGGGGAACATTTTGGTTAGTGCAAGCAACTTTTGCATGGCTGTTAATGCCATTATTACTCGGTTGGTTAACCGTTCCAGATTTCTTCGAAGTATTACACAAATCACCATCCGGAGCATTCTGGGGTGCTTTTTTATTGGGTGGTGTGTATGGATTTGGCGGAATGTCATTTGGATATGCCATTCGAAATATTGGTTATTCGCTCACCTACACCATTGGTATTGGTATTTCGGCAGTATTGGGTACATTGACTCCAATTATGATGCGAGGTCAGGTTGCAGAGTATTTTTCACGCCCCGGAAGTGGAATTGTGTTGATTGGTATGGTATTGTCGGTTATTGGAGTTTCGCTATGCGGATGGGCAGGATTTAAAAAGGAGAGCGACCTTGGTGAATTGAAAAACTCAGTTCATTTCAACATGACAACAGGCTTGACTCTGGCAATTATTGCCGGATTATTATCTGCTGTTTTCAATATTTCGCTCGAAGTAGGTAAGCCAATCTCCGATTTAGCAGCTCATTATGGAGCAGGAAATTTTGAAGGAAATGCTAAAATGATTGTTTCCACTTCGGGTTGTTTTGTGGTAAATTTGGTATGGTTTGTTGTGTTGGGAATAAAAGATAAATCACTCAAAGAATTCACCAAATCAAGTGGTATTGCAGTAGAACAAAGGGTTAAAAATACGCTTTGGTCGGCATTAGCCGGAACATTGTGGTGCGGACAATTCTTTTTTTATGGATTAGGACACGTACAAATGGGAAATTTCCAGTTTATCAGTTGGGTGTTGCACATGTCGATGCTTATTTTCTTCAGCTATATCGTTGGTTTATTGATGAAAGAATGGAAACAGGTATCAAAACGCACCTATTTAATATTGATACTGGCATTGATAACGCTGTTTATTTCTTCGGCTATCATCTCTTATGGTAGTTATTACGGTGAGCAAATGATGAATAAATAATTATTCCAACAATTCAATGCTAGAACACGTCTGTGACCTGTGCTATTGCCGGCTCGTAATCGGCTGCTGCTTTGGAATCCCAACGACGAATCCGACGATTTTACAAGGAATAAATGTTTATATATCCGTTGTGACTTGGGACATGTGAAGTTCTCATTCGATTTATTTTTTCTTTTTTTCTTTCGTAAATAAGTCTGCAGTATATTTTTCGTAAAGTTCAAACAAGTAAACCATTCTGTTTGCTTCGCTCGTAAATGGCTGAGGTCTGTATGCTAAATCAACTGCTTTATCAAGTTCATTATGTGCTTTTAATAATGTTGGTGGCATTGTCAAAGGGTCGTATAAATCCGCAAGAGTGCAATCAGAAAATTGCAATCTTGTCTCTAATACTTTTTGTGTCTTTTCTTCAATTGCAGTTATTTGTTTTTCTGTCGGGTTTTCTGGCCAAGGGTAATTGTTGTAAACAATATCTTTTGAATACCTATAATCACTTTTTAACCTACCGCATAAAGTTTTAACCCAAGCCATATGCATAGTTGAGGTTAAAATACCAAAGTGATACAATGTTGTGTCTGGAACTGTCAAAACTTGGTCATTAGCAATTGTTTCTCTATTTATATAACCAATTGGAATAAAGTTTCTTCGTTCAGAAGATACTCTGGGAATTAAAAGAAAATCTGATTTTGGCTGAGCAATTTGGCAAAATAATGTTGGTGTATTTGCAAATTTTCTTGTTGAGGCGGCTTTACTAGACAATCTAAATGATTTTACTTTTTCAACTCTGTCTAATACCGCTGGTAACTGTTTTAATTCATTTGGAGAAATGTCAGTAAGCCATAAGCAATATCTTACATATCCGTTTATAAATTCCTGCGCTCCAGTATATGGTCTAATCCATTTTGCAGCAACTGGATTTTCTTTTATATATATATCCACCTCATCCTTTGTAAAAATAAAATGTCCTCCATCTCTTGGCATACTTCCAAAACTCATTTTTGGTATATTGCAAATAGGATTCGAAGTGTTTTCAATAAATATATCCTTAGCATCAACTAAATATGGATTGATATTTTTTACTTTCAATTCGTGGGCTTCACCTTTAATGTCTTCGTATTCAAAAATCGATTTATTATTGGTGTCGTAGTTGGCGAAGCCAACTATCACACAAAATACTGCTGCATTTCCTTTTGCTTCGTTGCTCCATTTAAAAGTGCGATGAGCAAAATGTATTTTAATTCCAAACTTATTTAGTAAAGGTCTCCATAAGATACTTGTTTGTTCACCTTGCACAATTGAATTCGTTGAAACAAAGGCAATTTTAATCTTTGTATTCTGGACAAATTGAGCAGCTTTATAATACCAACAAGTAACATAATCCAAAACGCCAAAACTATCGACTTCGTTTTTAAAAACAAATTTCGCATCTTCTCTCTGCTCATCATTCATAATCATAGCACCCACAAATGGCGGATTACCAAGAATGTATGAAAGGTCATTTTTAGAAATTATTGTTTCCCAGTCAGTTTGCAATGCATTTCCATGAATAATCTTAGCTGCTTTTTTCAACGGTAAACGCGCAAAATATTGTCCAAATTCATTGCTGATTTGCATATTCATTTGGTGGTCAATCAGCCACATGGCTACTTCCGCAATTCGGGCAGGAAATTCTTCGTATTCAATTCCGTACATCATGTCCACATCAAGCCAAATAATATCGCTAATGTCAATTACTTGTTGTCCGCTTTTATAAATGTTTCGTAGAATCTCCAACTCCAAAAGTCGTAATTCACGGTAAGTTATCACTAGGAAGTTTCCACAACCGCAAGCAGGGTCGAGGAATTTGAGCGTACTTAGTTTCTTGTGAAATTCCGGTAAGCGGTTTTTGTTGTCTTTGATACTTTCAAACTCACGCCAAAGGTCGTCCAAAAACAGTGGTTTGATAAGTTTTAGAATGTTTGTTTCGCTGGTGTAATGTGCTCCTAAGTTCCGGCGTTCGGTAGGATTCATAACACTTTGAAACATAGAGCCAAAAATGGCAGGCGATATTTTGCTCCAGTCAATATAACAACTGTCTAACAACGCTTGACGCATATTCTTATCGAAACTTGCCGTTGGCAAGTTTTCTTCAAACAGTTTTCCGTTTACATACGGAAAGTCAGCAAGTTGTTCGTCAAGATTCTTAAAGCGTTTTTCTTTTGGTGTGTTCAGTACCTGAAATAGTTCTTGAAGTTTGGAAGCCAAATCACTGCCATCTTCGTTTGTGCGTTGTTCAATGAAGTCTTGAAATTGTTGTTTGTTGAAAATGGTTGTGTCTTCGGCAAACATTATAAACAGAATGCGAACCAAATAAACTTCTAATGGGTGTCCTGAGTAACCGATTTCTTTCAATCTGTCGTGAAGTTTTCCCATTAACTCCGCTGCTTTTATGTTGGCAGGGTCTTGTTCTTTGTAAACGTTTTTCTGATAGCCAAGAATGTAGCCAAAATGCTGAACGTTGTTTACTAAGTCGTTAAGTTTGAATTCTACGGTTTTGTTTTCTTCAAGGTCGTAAAGTCTAAATTTCTCGAAATCACAAATTAGAATGTATTTTGGAAGCTCGTGTTGTTTCAGTCCGTGAGTATAGTCAATAGCTTGTTGGTATGCTTTGTCGAGGTTTTTCCCACGACTTTTCATTTCAATCAGAATCGTTCCTTTCCAAAGTAAGTCAATATAACCATTACTATCGTCAAGTTTCTTTACCTTATGTTCAAAAGTTGAAACTCGTTTTCTGCTAATACCAAAAACTTCAAAAAACTCAATTAAAAATGGTTTTGCGTCTGCTTCTTCGTTTGAAGTGTCAACCCATTCTTTTGAGAAATGTAATGCTCGGTCTTTAATTTCGTTCCAACTTAATGCCATATTTTTTTGCTTTTCTGTTCAAAAAAAGTTAGTATTTCTTTTTTTTTTACTTGCACACCCTACCCCGTCTTTTCGGGGTCAATAACTTTTGATTATTAAAACTTGCATTAAAAAAGCAAGAGGTGAAATGTTTAAACATTTCTTATCAAACTTTTAATCCTTGATGCAACGTACAGAACACCCAGATTCCTTTGACAAACCTAACCTATCTACAATAATATTATTATTGAAAACCCTTCTACAATACGCTGAATTTGCATTTGAAGAAGTAGTTGTCCAATACAGACCCGTAGTCAACATTTCATAAAATGTACTACTATAACCGGGAATATAGCCACCGGGAAGGGCAGTAAAGCCAGATGAATTAGTAGCACCAGTATTGGGACTTAACCAATTGGAAATACCTGATTCTTTCAATTCAACACCGGCAACACCTTGACCTCCTAAATAATTTATAAGCGTAGTCCATTCATTATCAGATGGCACGTGCCATCCTGCAGGTGCTAAGTTTGAAATATTATTGACCGCGTACCAATTATATAATTTGCCATATGTATCGTTCAAAACTAACAAATCATCATAATAGCGCCAAGCTCCAGAAGATAATGAGACCCAATTATTATTCGCAACATTAGGAATTGGATAACCAGTTCTATATTTTGAAGTTTTCAAGTTTTCAGCCATCCATGTTTGAGTACCAATATTGATAGTTTTATATACGTTTCCATCAACATCAATTAAGGTTCCATAATCCAGAGCGGGATTAAAAGTAATACCTTTATCTGCGGTAGTAAACTGACAAATATTACCATATGATGTGCCAATACTATTTGTAGCAAATGCACGTACAAAGTAAGTAGTGTTTGGTAAAAGACCGACAATAGAACTAGTAAATAATCCTGTTCCAGCTCCATTGGACGATTTACTATCTGCTACTGTTGGTGTTTTTGAGGTACTCCAACAAACACCACGTGAAATTACAGCTAACCCTCCATCGTTAGTAATATTGCCGCCTGATATTGCTGTTGTAGCTGTAATAGAAGTAATACCATTGGTGGTCAATATTGGAGAAGATGGGGCATTGGTAGTAAAACGAACGGTTAGACCGTAACCTGTTCCTTTGTTTGTAGTAGCATACGCCCTAACATAATATGTTGTATTCGGAGTTAATAGATCTAAGGTATCATTAAAAGACTCTACTCCATTCACTCCAATTCTCCAATCGTTAATTGTTGGCATTTGATTAGTAGTACTATAACAAATTCCTGACTCATCGATATGTTGACCTTTGGTGTCAATCACAACCCAACCAACCAAAGCAGAGATGCTTGTTATTTGAGTGACAGAATTTGTTACTACGATTGGCAAAGATGAAGTTGGATCAATAATTTGTTCTTTTGAACAACTGCTTAAAATACTTACTGTTACAATTGTAATTGCCAGTCAGAGTACGTATACGTAATTATACATTTGTTTCATATTCAATTTTTTTAAGTTCATTTTACCTACTCTTAAGCTTTTTGGTTTGCGCTATATATATTTATTAAGAATCATTCTTTGTTAATTCGCCATTTTTAAATTTTATTGAATTTTCAAAATATTAAAATTATATTTACGTTAATTTTATTAGACAAAATAACTTTTTGTAAGTCGTTTATATTCTGGATCATAATTATTTCCTAAAATATAAGTTAGCGTTGTTTTCTTTTTTTTTTGCTTCTGACTAACACCGAAATATATCCAGCTCCATAACCCTATCTCACATAAATCCGCATTAGTTCGCCTATTCTATTGCTATTTCGTCCAAATATCGAAATATGTGTAGTAGAATTTTAATTGCACCGCAAATATAAACATTATTTTCAAAATATCATTCCTTTTTTTTAATCTGCAATAAGTTATTAATGCTAAAGCTGTAATGGGACATGGTAGTATGTATAATACTTGTTGTGGATACTTATGGTTCAGAATAAAACTAATTATTGGGTATGATAAAACCAGTCCGTATAAATAATACTGTAACCGAGTAGGATACAGCAATTGTGATTTTGAATTAAATAATCCCAATAAAAATAAGAGTCCAATTAGAATAAAATATGGACCAAAAATCATTGCAGTAAATGATTTGTCAATAATTAGAAAAAAATATATCCCTATAAAAATGAAAACTGCACTAAATATAATTTCTATTAGGTGTTTTAAGGCTTGACTATGTCTAATAAAAGAAAATATTAATATTCCAATTATTAAAAGTGAAAATACTCCTTGAATATAAATTGTATCAATATTATACTTCCCAATAATTTTCCAAAAATCATCAATGGTTTTCATTGCAACTTATCCTCTATTAAAGTCAAATTAATTTATAAATACCTTCTTATCATATTCTTATAACTAATATATTCCTGTCCAAATCTGCTCTCTAAAAATCTCTCTTCACCAATGATTATCAAATGATAAATAATTATACTATAAATACCAATAATAATTATCAAAATATTCAAAGTATAAATCATTGAAGATATTGTCAAAAAATCAAATCCTAAATACATTGGATTTCTGCTTATTTTATAAAATCCCTTGGTCTTAAAAACTGTGTTCTCAGCCGGTAAACCTAATCGGGTCGAACGTCCTAAATTTATTAGGCTGAAAACAACGAAAATTAAACCAATTAAAAGAATTAGATATGAAATAGAATCGTTGAAGCCATAAGAAATTCTGTCAATTAGATTAATATTTAAAATAGACAGAAGAAGCACTATCCATGTAATATATCCTAAGATTTTACCAGAATAAAATAAAATCGGATTAATTGTTGTTTTTCCTATCAAATCCATATAATCTATTTTTAAGTTTATACTATTGAGTGAAAGCCTTTTTTGCATTACCGCCAACTACCGAGGCTATGGGCATTTGGCGGGCACCGCTTAGGCGGGATGTTCCATTTGCGGGAGCGTTCGCTGTCGTGGAACGACA
>JBMOHG010000147.1:0-7574 GCA_049317965.1 Paludibacter sp. | reverse complement strand
AAATCTTATGCAAAGATACAACACATAATTCAAGAAGTTTCAAAAATGGATTACAAAATCTGTTGAAAACATCAGAAAATTTAAAAATGAGGGAAACATATAAAAAACCGATAAATGAGCATGGAAAGATGGTGTATTGAATTTTCTTTTCTAAATTTGCATTTTTATAGAAAGTAAAGGTAAGCGAAATTACTTTTTAAATAGAGATGAAGACCGTATATACTAAACTTCTTTTTTGTATTATTCTTGTTTAATTGGTGTTTATAAAACTCAATATGGAAAGTTCTCAAAATTTGAATATCTCAAATAGTTTATCCATTTATTTTAACGCAGATGGATTTTCTTTATCAATATTCGATGAGGCAAACCAACTTATTTCTACCAAAAAAGTAGCATCAGTCTTGTCTTTGAAAACCCCAAATGAGATTGAAAAAATAATTTTAAAAGAGACTGAATCTCTGCGGGCGATTAAAAATGTAAGATTGATTTTCGAATCGGATACATATACTTTTGTGCCTTCGGCAATATTTCAGCCTCAAGATGCCAGTGTTTTTTTATTTTCAAAAGACAATCAAGACAAAAACTTTCAGATAATGTATAACGAAATTCCTCAATGGGATACGGTTAACGTTTTTTCGATTTCAAAAACCCTGAAAGAGTCACTAAGTAACTTATTTCCAGACACTCCTATTGAACATCATGTTACTAGGTTTTTTATTGAGAAATTAAAAAGATACGGTAAAGATGGTGTTCAAATTTTGATTCGTCCCAAAATAATGGATGTAGTAGTAATTAAAAACGGAGGAATTGAACTGGTAAATTACTTTACATATCAAACACCCGAAGACTTCACCTATTTCACTTTAAATGTTTTCGATCAATTATCACTCGATATTGAAAATTGTGAAGTAAAGTTATTTAATTCAGCAAAACATCTTGAAATTCAGAATAATATACGTAAGTATATAAAACATGTAACTGTAGAATAACAAATTATGAGAATAATTAGCGGAAAATATAAAGGCCGGCGAATAAGTGCTCCAAGCAACATAACTGCTCGTCCCACAACCGATTTTGCAAAGGAAGGATTGTTTAATATTTTGAATAATCGAATTGATTTTGAGGACATTGAAGTTCTCGATTTGTTTGCAGGTACTGGTGGCATTGGGATTGAATTTGTATCCCGCGACTGTAAAAGTGTAATAAGCATCGAGGAAAGTGAACGCCACTGTGCATTTATTCGTAAAGTCTGCAGCGAGCTGAAAATTAGTAATTTATCATTGATTAAAACAGATGTTTTTAAATTTATAAATAGCTGTCATTCACAGTTTGATATGATTTTTGCCGACCCACCTTATGAGCTGGATAAAATTGCTGAAATTCCAAACCTGATTTTTTCGCATAATTTACTCAAAGAGGATGGGTTATTTGTTCTTGAACATTCGGCAAAGAACAGCTTTGAGCAACATCCGAACTTTGTTGACCACCGACATTATGGCAGTGTGAATTTTAGCTTTTTTGAAGTGAAAGTTGGTTGAAGAAATTTGAAAATTCAGAAAAAATTTGAAAATTTGAAAATTCAGAAAAGAAAAGCGTTTAGATAGTTTTAGGATTTCAGATGCAGTATGACCCCCTGCCCCCAAATGGAGGTTCCAGATGCAGTATCTATAAAAACACGAAACACAAAACACGGAACATGAAACATCAAACCCTTTCTTAGTATCCTAAAATCTTCAACATCGATTTGTAGCTTTGTTCTTTTGCAAATAGTTTTGTAAAGTACTCACCATCTTCATCTTTGTCAATAATAACAAGCTTAGGAGCCGGTATCAGACAATGTTGAATTCCACCAAATCCACTCAATGACTCCTGATAAGCACCTGTGTGAAAGAAACCAATGTATTGTTCTCTCACTTCATGCATTTTTGGCAAGAAAACAGCATTAGAATGAACCTCAGCATTGTAGAAGTCTTCACTATCACAGGTCAATCCACCAAGATTCACCCTTTCGTACTCAGAATCCCAGTTGTTGATTGCCAAAAACACATAGCGCTGATTGATAGCCCATGTATCAGGTAATGTAGTCATAAATGAGCTGTCAATCATATTCCAAAGCTCACGGTCATTCTGTTTTTTCTGATTGACAATGGAATAAAGCATAGCACCACTTTCGCCAACAGTGTATGATCCAAATTCGGTAAATATATGTGGTTCAGGCACACCGTTTTGACTACAGATAGTTTTAATTTGTGCCACAATTTCCTCCGCCATATATTCATAATCGTACATCATGTCGAGGTGAGTTTGAATAGGGAAGCCACCACCAATATTCAAGCTATCCAATTGCGGACATTTTTTCTTCAACTCGCAATATAAATTCACAGCTTTATTTAACTCATTCCAATAATAAGCCGTATCTTTCACACCGGTATTGATAAAGAAATGAAGCATTTTTAGTTCAACTTGTGGATTGTTGGCAATATGCTTCATATAGTAAGGTATAATGTCGTTGTATCTAACACCTAACCGCGATGTATAGAAATCAAACTTTGGTTCTTCCTCCGCTGCAATACGGATACCTACTTTAAATGGCATTTCAAAGTCATTAAGTAACAAGTCAAGTTCAAACTTATTATCAAGTATAGGAATCACATTGGTAAAGCCCTGCTTAATCAGACTCTGTATGTTTTCGACATATTGCGGACGTTTAAACCCGTTACATATCACATAGGTTTCGGGTTTAAGTAAGCCTTGTTCGTACAAAGCTTCCATGATATTAATATCGAAAGCCGATGAAGTTTCGAGATGTACACCATCTTTCAACACCTCTTCCATAACGAATGAAAAGTGAGAACTCTTGGTACAGTAGCAATAATTATAATCGCCTTCATAGTCAACTTTTGCCATTGCCACATTGAACATACGTCTGGCTTTCTGTATGTTCTGAGCAATTTTAGGCAAATATGCTATCCGTAAAGGTGTTCCGTATTGCTTGATAATATCCATTAGCGGAACGCCACACCATTCCAATTCATTCTCAATAATATTGAATTCATCATTTGGAAATTCAAAACTTTGTTCAATAAGGTCTTTATACTTGTTTTTCATCTGGTTACGTTTTTTGAAAGCATTTATGAAAATGTAAGTCAGTTAGATGTTGATAGTTTATGTTATCCAACTAAGTTAGATTCTAATTATTGTTGCGAAAAAGTTTGCAAAAGTAAATAATAATTTTTGATATTGATTGTTTTAGCTATGCTTTTATTCTATTTTTTTATTCTAATAATAAACAATTACCGTTTCAATCATATTTGTTTGATAAAATAAAATCTGTATCTTTGTCATCCACAATTTATTTTGGATTATTATTTAATTGAAAAAGCATAAAAAACATATTATTTTATATCCCCTGTCTTTTCTATATGGATTGGTAACGGGTTTTAGAAATTGGTTATTTGATCAGGATTTATTGCCAACTACCTCGTTTCATATTCCTATAATTTCTATTGGTAATTTGGCGGTTGGTGGAACCGGCAAAACACCCCACACAGAGTTTATTCTTTCTATATTACAGCATGACAGAAAAATTGCCGTATTAAGCAGAGGTTATAAGCGACAAACCAAAGGTTTTTATTTGGCCGACGAAAAGTCAGACAACTCGATTCTGGGCGATGAACAATTTCAGATTCATCAAAAATTCCCAAATGTAGCAATAGCTGTTGATGAAAAAAGAGTTCATGGAGTTCAAAAACTAATAGAGCTTTTACCAAATTTACAACTCGTACTGCTTGATGATGCATTTCAACATCGTTATGTAGAGCCCGGATTGTCGATACTGTTGACCGATTATTCCAATTTGTATTGCAATGACTTGGTAATGCCTGCCGGTGAATTGCGTGAATGGAAAATTGGTAGTAAACGTGCTGGAATTATAATAGTTACAAAATGCCCCACAGATTTAAAGCCCATTGATATGCGGGTAGTAGAATCTCAGTTGAAAATTGAATCGAACCAGAAGATATTTTTCTCCACTTATCAGTATGAAGATATCGTACCTGTTTTCCCCGATTCAACTCCTGAAAATTGGAACTTTAACTCAATAAAAGAGAAAGATGTAGGAATAATTCTTGTGGCAGGAATTGTTTCACCTGAACCAATTATTGAGCAAATGAAACAGTATTCCGATAATATCAAACCAATATTTTACGAGGATCATCATTATTTCCAACCAAAAGATTTTAGATTTATAAATAAGCATTTAAAGAATTTGCCTAATTCGGAAAAAATTATTTTAATAACCGAAAAAGATGCGGCCAGATTAGTGACAAATCAAAATTTCCCCGAAGAATTGAAATCTAAAACTTTTGCATTGCCAATAAAGGTTTCAATACTTCACAATCAAGAAACTTCATTCATTCAAATTATTAAAGATTATGTTGAAAAAAATACAAGAAACAGCTGAATTTCTACAATCAAAAATAAAAACTCAACCTAAAACCGGCATCATACTTGGTACTGGTTTAGGAAATTTAGTTACTCAAATTACCGATAAAATTGAAATCCCTTACGAAATAATTCCTAACTTTCCTGTTTCAACCGTCGAAGGTCATTCAGGAAAATTGATAGTTGGAAAACTTGGAAATGTGGATGTGTTGGCCATGCAAGGTCGATTTCATTATTACGAAGGCTATGATATGAAGGCAGTTACGTTTCCAGTTCGTGTAATGAAAGCCTTGGGAATAGAAACCTTACTAGTTTCAAACGCATCCGGAGGGGTTCATCCCGATTTTGAAATTGGCGATTTAATGATTATCAAAGATCATATCAATCTTTTTCCGGAACATCCACTTAGGGGGAAAAACATTCCTGAATTAGGCACGCGGTTCCCCGACATGAGCGAAGCATATTCGAAAGATTTGATTGCCAAAGCTAAAATGATAGCAGCAAAAAACAATATAAAAGTGGTTGAAGGAGTTTATGTGGGAACTACCGGCCCAACCTTTGAAACACCAGCAGAATATCGCTATTTTCGTGCAATTGGAGGAGATGCAGTTGGTATGAGTACTGTACCCGAAGTTATTGTTGCCAACCACGCTGGAATGAAATGCTTTGGAATATCTATTGTAACTGATTTAGGAGTTCCCGGTAAAATTGTAGAGGTTAGCCACGAAGAAGTTCAAGAAATTGGTAACTCGGTACAGCCACTCATGACATTGATAATGAAAGAACTAATCAGCTAAGTGCTGATTGTTTCGATTTGTAAATAACAGGTGCATTGTAAATTTTATTACTTCTACTTTAGCAAGATAGATTTTGCAAATGCCAGAGAAATTTTGTATTTATCAAAAAGAGGCCATATCACTTAAGATACAGCCTCTTTTTAATTAGAATGAAATCTTCATTTATCTGATTAATACTTCATATTGATAAATGTTTTTTCTGGATTAATTATGTGCAAAGTTTGTGTTATTGCACTGCAATTTTTGTATTTCCTTTCGAAGTATTTACGATATAAATACCCGGTTGTATAGTCAAACGGAACTTGCCATCAGTGACTTTTCCATTGGCTACAGTTTTACCTGCCAAGTCAAAAATGCGTACATTACCCACATAATTAGCAATTCTAACTTCGCCATTTGCATAGTATGCATTTAATTTTTCGATAGTTGGATTATCAACCCCCGACAATAATTTTACAAAAGTAAATTCATCTAAATACATGGTATGCAAAACGTTATCAGTTGCATTCTGAGAGAAGAAAAGACCTTTTATAACTCCCTGAGATAAAAACAACGGATTTGATGCCCAGAAATCAGCCAGTGGAATGGTAACTTCAGTCCAAGTATTGGCAGCAATATTGGCAGTCAAATAATTGGCCATATCAATTTTACCAGTTGCGTTTGGATTACCACTGTGAGCTTCGAAATTTAATTTTGGCAATGCTGTTTTTGCTAAAGCAGCCGGTGAATTTACCCAGAATTTAAGATGTGTCATACCGGTTAAATCGAACGATGTCCAACCTACTGCTGCTGTCATTGCCATCCAATTACCTGCTGTAACTGATTTCCATTCAAGTTTCAATGCATTTGCACCAGCTTTTACAGGTGTAGTTACACAAGGGAATTTATCTCCATTTGCCATACCCGGACCTTCCCAATTTTCGGCAGCAACTGTACTAGGCGCAGTTTGATTAATCCAACTTTGGTCGTGGAAACGGTCGTTAGCACTATTGCTGAAAAAAGTTTGAGGTGGAGTGATGGTAACAAAGGTAATTTCATCAATATAAAGCGTATGTTGCACATTGTCAATAGCACTTTGTGAGAAGAAAATTCCTTTAATCAAATCTTTTGCAATAAACAATGCGTTAGTTGCCCAAATATCAGCAAGTGGAACAGTTATTTCTGTCCATGTATTTGCAGCCAAATCGGCTGTTAGATAATTAGCCAATTCTACTTTTCCGGTTGCATTTGGATTACCGCTATGTGCTTCGAAATGAATTTTAGGCATAGCGGTTTTTGCTAATGCTACAGGAGAATTCACCCACAATTTTAGGTGAGTCATGGTTTTAAGATCAAACACTTTCCAGCCAACAGATGCCGCTAATGCCATCCAATCGCCACCTGTTGCCGATTTCCATTGAAGTTTAAGTGCGTTGGCACCTGCTTTTACAGGAGTTGTAACACATGGTAATTTATCACCATTTGCCATGCCGGGACCTTCCCAATTTTCGGTAGCCACAGTGCTTGGTGCAGTTTGATTCACCCAGCTTTGGTCGTGAAAACGGTCGCTTGCACTATTGTCAAACAAAGTAAGTAAAGTTGGTATAACCGGAGGAACAATGGTAGCATCGAAAATCACGGTAATATCATCGATATATACAACAGAGTTTAAATCAACCGGTGTGTAATTGTCAGGAAACAAGCTTAATACATTGATATTTTTAATACCATTGGCATAAATATCAAATACTATTGTTTCCCATTCGTTGGTTTTTGATGCTGGTTTTACAGGGTCAAATTCTTTATTAATTGCACCTTCACATTTCATACGAAGTTGCGAAGTGGCATTTGTACGCAAGTATTTAACTTCCACACGGTGATAGCCAGTTGGTACTGCATTGGTTAAAACAGCCCAGAATCCCGCCCAATTTACGTTATCGGGTGCAATGTCATTACGTGTCCATTTCCAAACTTTATTACTGGTGTTAATACCTGCTTTTACAGGATTATCCACAACAGTATAGTTCATGCTGGCGGGTGGATTTCCATGAATTTCAGTTGTAAAATTCACTAATCCGTTTTCAAAATTGTCAAGCACAATGTTGTCAAGCGCTAATGCCGTGCCACTTACAGTAAGTGCCAATGCCAAAGAAAAGAGTAGCTTTTTCATGTTTGTAATAATTTAATTGTTAGTAATAATTGTTTTTGTTTTTATCGCAATCGAACCACTAAACTATGTCCCTGGCCATTAGGAGCAGTCATTGTAATGGTATATTGTTTTCCGTTAATAATATCTTTGTTGTTGAAAGCCAAACGGTTTTCACCTTGAAATGCATTTATTGTTGTATCACGAAT
>JBMOHG010000146.1:0-7606 GCA_049317965.1 Paludibacter sp. | reverse complement strand
TGTTTGATCTTTTTTTAATTCGTCGGGCTCAATGTGTTCGTTTTGAATGTCTTTAATTACGAATCGTTTATAATACGAAAGGATTAACGTGGTCATTGGCAATGCTATAATCATTCCTAAAACGCCCATTAATGAGCCCCAAATTGATAATGAGAGTAAAATTACTGCAGGTTTTAGTCCGGTAACTTTACCCATGATTTTTGGTGAAATTACCACATCTTCGAGGGTTTGAATTATTATATAAACAATTGCAATTCCCAATAAAACCGAGCCAAAAGGTTGTCCGGTTTCTATTGATTGAAGCCAACCCGAAGTAGCACACGGAATTAGAAGTATCACTTTTAAATACGGAACCATTGTAAATAGTCCCACTAATAAGCCAAGTACAATGGCCAACGGTAATTGAATAATACTAAATCCGATAGCAAACAGCACACCTACAATAAGCGAAACTAGTGCCTGACCTCTAAAATACCGATTCATTCCATTTTCCAAATCACTCATTATTTCCATTACCAGTGTACGATATTTGGGTGGGATAATTCCATACCAACTTTCGGCAATCATTTCGAAATCGAGCAATATAAAGATGAGGTACAAAAATACAATAATCACAATGGCTAATCCAAGTACGAAATCCAATGAGCTATTTATCATATTCCAAAGTTGAGGGGCTAGGTTTTTTACTCCCGACATGATATTTTCGTCTTGCAAAACGGATTTAATATTCAAATGCTTTAGGTAATTCATTATCTCGTTTTGCCACGCAATTGGCACAAAAGAATTGAAATCTAATTGATTAGAATAAATAACGATTAATTGTGATAGTTTTGTTACTTCACTAATTACCAAAGGAGTTAGAAACCATATTGTTGCGCCTAAACTCATAACAAACAAAAACAGCGTACAAATTACCGACAATACACGACTTTTAAGTTTTAAAGTATATTGAAAAAACCGAACCAATGGCTGTAATAAATATGCTAAAAGCCATGCAATAAGAAATGGTAGCAGTACATTGCTTAATCTTTGAATTACCAGAAAAAGTAATACAAAAACTGCTATTCCAATCAATAATCGTACTACGCGGTCGAAAGTAAATGGTTTGTTGTTCATAATATTACTCTTAGTTTGTCCAACAGTGAATTAAGTTAGAATTGAAAAATTGAAATTTAAACTTTCGAAAAGCAATCTCTACAAATTGGTTCATATTCAGTCATTTCGCCCAGTAAAACTCGTTTGTCACTGTCGACCAATCGGTGCGAAACATAAGCCAATGCACCGCAACGAACGCAAATTGCATGTACTTTAAACACGTCCTCAGCAATGGCACAAAGCGCAGGCATCGGTCCAAATGGAACGCCCTTGAAATCCATATCCAACCCGGCTACAATTACCCGAATACCCTGATTTGCCAGTTGCGTACAAACTTCTACCAACCCTTCGTCGAAAAATTGAGCCTCGTCGATGGCTACCACATCTACATCGCCCGACATGAGCAAAATACTTCCCGACGATTCGACAGGAGTTGAGCGAATGGCAGTTTTATCGTGCGACACTACTTCGTCCTCCGAATAACGTGTATCGATTTTTGGTTTAAAAATCTCAACTTGCTGTTTAGCAAATTTAGCTCGTTTCAATCTGCGAATTAACTCTTCGGTTTTTCCGGAAAACATAGAACCGCAAATAACTTCGATACTGCCGCGTTTTTGTTGAATGGGATGGTTACGTTCTGAATAAATCATGGTATTTTCTTGAATATTAGTTGTTCAATTTTCTTTTTTCTATCGTTTATTGTACCTTTACACCCAAATTAAAATAAATTTCTTAAATTAATCTGCTGATTGAAGAATACAAATTTAAAATTTGCGTTCTTTTAATGAAATTCAAAATTACACAAATAATACTTTGGTATAATTTTACGGCAAAGTTAAAGAAAATTACAATGTTTGAAATCAATTTAACAAAAAAGATATGAACAGAAAATTTTTAGTTACATTATTGAACAAAGATATTCACGAACTCGAGTTGATTACCGAGGGTTTTATGGAAATGAATGAATATCCAAAGGCAATTATTCAATTGGTTCAACAAAAAATAGATGATTTACAATCTTACATTCAGCAATTATCTGAATTTAAAGCTGAGAATGAGGAGGCGACTGAAATTATGTCGTTTGTTAATGAAGATGTTGAATTAGATACGGCACTTACACCTGAAATTATTGAAGAAAAAGAAACCATTAATGAGACTTTAATAATTGATAATTTAAAATTTGAAGAAATTATTGTTGAAGAAAATACTACTGAAGAAATCATTGATGTGTTAGAATTGCCAGAAAATAAGGTAGATGTAGAATCTGCTGAATCAATTGAAGCTATAGATATTGTTGAAAATGAAATAATTGAAGAAACTGAAATTACGGAAATAGATGAAGAACCAAAAAAATCTTTTTTGGAACAAATAAATACATCTACAACACAATCCAGAAATGAATTACTTGCAAAAGTAGAGAATACCCTGAGTTCCAGTTTGGCAAATAAAAAAATAACGGATATCAAACAGGCTATCAATATTGGTGACCGTTTCAGGTTTCAGCGCGAATTGTTCCGTGGAAATGGTGAAGATATGAATAAAACATTGAACTATATCAATCAATTGGCTACTATCGAAGAGGTTTTATCTTTTCTGCAATTGAAATATGGCTGGGCTGCTGAACATGAAACTGCTGAAGATTTTTATCAAATAGTAAGAAGACGTTTTTTATAGTAAAACCAGAAAGTCTTTTCAATCAAAAAATCCAATCTTTTATGAAATTATATGTGGTACCTACACCGGTAGGTAATTTAGAAGATATGACTTTTCGGGCAATACGTGTATTGAAAGAAGCTGATTTGATTTTGGCAGAAGATACCCGAACAAGTGGCTTTTTACTAAAACACTTCGAAATTAAAACTCCGATGCAATCCCATCACAAATTCAACGAGCATAAAACGGTTGAAAATGTGGTTCAGCGGATTAAAAATGGACAAATGGTAGCTTTAATTTCCGATGCAGGCACTCCGGCAATTTCCGACCCGGGATTTCTTGTTGTTCGTCAATGCATCGAAAATGGAATAAATGTTGAGTGTCTACCTGGTGCTACAGCCTTTGTGCCAGCATTGGTTGCTTCGGGTTTGCCAAATGACAGGTTCTGTTTCGAAGGTTTTTTACCACAAAAAAAAGGCAGACAAACAAAAATTAATTTATTGGCAGGTGAATCCCGAACCATGGTGTTTTATGAATCTCCTTTCCGATTATTGAAAACAATCACTCAACTTGCAGAGGTGTTTGGCAATGATAGAAAAGCTTCTGTATCGCGCGAAATATCAAAGATTTATGAAGAAACTAAACGAGGTACTTTGTTGGAATTAGCACAATATTTTACAGAACATAATCCTAAGGGAGAAATTGTATTAATTGTTGCAGGATTTGAAGAATAAATATTACCTTTGCAGCCGTAAATAATTAATAACTAATAATTAAGAATTAATAATTGGAAATTAATTTAAAATTTAGATTAACAACAATTTTTTATCAAGACATTTCACATGAAATCAACTTTTTTTTCGCTTGCAATTGTACTTTTAATTTTTACATCTTGCGGAAAACAATCGGCCGATTACAAAGCGCTCAAAGCACAAAATGATTCATTATTAAACGCTAAACTCTCATTGCAAAGAGAAGTAGATGGTTATTTCTCGGCAATGAATGAAATTGAGCAAAATATCGAAAAAATTAAAAGTACCGAAAACCTCATATCTATTCAACCGATAGGTCAGGAATTAAATGATGATCAACGTACCAAAATTAATGAAGATATGCTGTACCTGAGCGAAATGCTTCAGGCCAATAAAGAGGAGTTAGCGCGGTTGAAATCTAAACTCAAAAAGAGTGGATTCAAATCAAGCGAGTTGCAACGTACAATTTCCAGACTAACAAAAGCATTGGAAGAGGAATCATTGAAAGTTACGACTCTTAATACTAAACTAGCTGAGAAAGATTCTCTTATCGTTCAATTAGGAACAACTGTAAGCGACTTGAGTAAAGATATTGAAGAGATATCCACAGATGTTAAAGTGAAAGAAACAAAGATTAAGGAATTAGACGAAACAATTCACACTGCATGGTATGTTTTTGGAACGAGAAAAGAGCTAAAAGAGCAAAAAATTATAACATCTGATGGTATTTTTAGTCCACAAAGGGTGTTAGAACGTGATTTCAATAAAAATTATTTTGTAAGAATTGATGCCCGGAATACAAAATCGATTCCATTATATTCGACAAGAGCAAAGATTTTAACAAACCATCCAAAATCATCTTATACTCTTGAAAGAGAAAACGGTAACTTCGTTTTGCTAATTGTAGATCAAAGTGAATTCTGGAGTATAAGTAAGTATTTGGTAATAGAGGTGGAATAGTTGACCCCTAACCCCTAAAGGGGAATTAAATTAGTATTGGTCATAATTTGCAATAAACTTTTCAGAACTCAAATAAATTAATAATAATGCGTTTTCAAAATGAGAACGCATTTTTTATAATATCAATTTAAATAACACAGCTAACTAGTTCCCCTTTTGGGGGTTAGAGGGCTATTTTAGTTAGGGGTCATGTACAAACACGTATTCATTGATTTAGACGATACAATTTGGGATTTCCATGCAAATGCGAAATTATCTCTTCAGGAAGTTTACCAAAATCGGGAATTAAACCGATATTTTGAAGATTTCGAACATTTCTTTACAATTTATGCTAAGCGCAATTTGGAATTGTGGGAAATGTATGGAAAGAGAGAAATTAGCAAGGAATTCTTAATGGTTGAGCGTTTTCGTCATCCATTGTTGCTTATGGGAGTTGATAACGATGAGCTTGCTATTCAAATTGGTGATGAATTTCTCGATATCCTTCCTACCAAAACGATGATGGTTCCTTATGCCATTGAATTACTCGATTATTTATTTCCTAAATATCCACTTTCCATTATTTCAAATGGTTTTGTGGAAGTTCAATATAAGAAACTTCGATCTGCCAATATTGAACATTATTTTAGTCACATTGTTCTTTCAGAGGCTGCCGGAGCATTGAAGCCCGATAAGCGGATATTTGAATATGCCTTGGAACTTAATAATGCTCCTTCCTCCGAAACAATAATGATAGGCGATAGTTATGCGGCAGATATAGTGGGAGCGAGGAATGCCGGAATTGATCAGATATATTTAACTCAAAAAAATGATTCGAACAAGAGAAATGCAACTTATTGGGTGAAAAGTTTGGAAGAAGTAATTAGAATTTTATAATAGAATTCAAAATAATGTTACAGAAAAAGTATCTTAACCACCTAATTTGCACTTCTATATTGTAAAATCGATATAAAATATTAATTTTGTGGTGTTTTGAGAAATATTTAATTTTGGTGGAAAAGATTAATTTATTTATTGACGAATTTTTTAAATTATGGCATTAATAAAATCGGTGCGGGGTTTTACTCCACAAATGGGTGAAAATTGTTATTTGGCTGAAAATGCGACTGTTGTTGGCGATGTAATAATGGGTGATGGTTGTAGTATTTGGTTTAATGCAGTGCTACGTGGCGATGTAAATTCAATACGAATTGGTAATCATGTGAATATTCAGGATGGTTCAGTGTTGCATACTTTATACGAAAAATCGACAGTTGAGATTGGCGATTATGTTTCAATTGGTCATAATGTTACTGTTCATGGAGCTAAAATTGATAATTATGCACTGATTGGTATGGGAGCTACTTTACTCGATTATGTTGAAGTTGGTGAAGGTGCAATTGTGGCGGCTGGGGCATTGGTGCTGAGTAATACTAAAATTCAGCCATTTACACTTTGGGCTGGTGTTCCGGCAAAATTCATAAAAAATGTTGAACCCGAACAAGCCAATGAAATTAATCGTAAAATAGCACATCAGTATGCCATGTATGCCGGATGGTTCATGGAAGAGGAAACCAATCAATCAACCATTTAACCAATTAACTAATTAACCAATCAACTAATTAACCAATCAACTAATTAACCAATCAACTAATCAACCAATATCAAATGCTAATACTAAATTTAGTAACACAAGAGTGGAAAAAAAGCGTTAGAGCACAAGGATTTTATAAAAATCTGGCAGTGAATATATTGCTCGCTTTTTTCGGTTTGTATATTGCGAGTATTTTGTTATTTCTCGGTTTTTCGTTGGACGAAATACTCGAGAATGTTCATGATACATTAAATCCAATGGAATTATTCAATGGAGCAATGTTGTATTTAGTGCTTTTTGGCTTGTCGTTCCGATATTTTATGCAACAGTTGAATGCTTTCAATTTGCCACCGTATCAGGTATTGCCGATTAAAAGATCCACATTGATAAATTTTTTATTACTAAAACCATTAACCAGTCCGATGAATTATTTATTGCTGCTGGTAATTATACCTTTTGCTATTCAGTCAGTTATCGGTTATTATAGCATTGCTGTAGCAATAAAATTTGTTTTAACTATTGTTTTTATTGTCTGGTTCGATTCGTTGACTACAGCTTTTCTGAAACGAAAATTCGGAACAAGTTTACTTTCTTTGCTTATTGTAATAGCCATTTTGGGTGGGATAATTGCATTGGAATATTTCAAATATTTCTCTCTATTTGAAACATCAAAAAACATTTTTGGATTTATCATTCTAAAACCTTTGGGATTATTAATTCCAATGTTTTTTGTGGGAATTGCCTTTTTGTTAAATAAATGGTTTTTCTCACAAAACTATTATCCTGAGCGATTTAACAACAAAATTAAAGGAGATAAAACCTATAATGCTGATTTGTCATTCCTGAATCGTTTTGGTATTATTGGTGAAATAATGGCTCTGGAACTGAAACTTATATTGCGCCACAAACGTACAAAAAGCATTCTTTACATGTCCGGATTTTTCTTACTGTATGGTTTGTTGTTCTACACCAATCCAATTTATGAGAAAAACAGTGGAATGTTGTTTTTCGTAGCAATGTTTATGACAGGTTTGTTGATGTTTATGTATGGTCAGTGGGTGGTGAGTTGGGATAGTTCTCATTTTGATTGTCTTATGACCCGTAACATTTCGATAAAAGATTACCTGAATGCAAATTATTATTTATTAGTTGCTTTCAACATAATTTGTTTTGTGCTTACCACGCCTTATTTTTATTTTGGGATGAAAATTGTTTACATGCATTTGGCAGCATTTATTTTCAATACCGGTGTTAATATTTATTTACTATTATTCCTTTCTTCATTTAATACCAAACGAATTGATTTGTCCAAATCTTCGGCAATGAATTATCAGGGAACAACTTTCAAAAGTTTTTTAATTGTAATTCCCATAATGTTTATTCCGATGATATTAGTTGGTGTTTTGTCTGCAATTGCCTCAATTACAGTTGCATTATGGACTCTGACTGTGTTGGGAGTGGCAGGTATTTTGCTACGCGAACCACTATTAAATATCTGTGTCAAACAGTTCAATCGTAGAAAATATGCATTGGCCGAAGGATTCAGAGAAGGAGAATAATTTATTTAAGAATA
>JBMOHG010000145.1:0-7647 GCA_049317965.1 Paludibacter sp. | reverse complement strand
TGACTGAGCACCAGATTATTGCTCAGGAAGTGATAGAAAAATGTCTTCCTTATGCCGGAAATTCAATAAGATTAGGAATTACAGGTGTTCCAGGAGCAGGAAAAAGCACTTTTATCGAGGCTTTGGGAATGTATTTAGTACGTGATAATCACAAACTTGCAGTGTTGGCAATTGATCCAAGTAGCGAAAGGTCAAAAGGAAGTATATTGGGTGATAAAACCCGCATGGAAGATTTATCGGTTGCAAAAAACGCATTTATACGTCCTTCACCTTCATCTGGTTCGTTGGGTGGTGTAGCTCGTAAAACTCGCGAAAGTATAATTTTATGCGAAGCAGCTGGTTTTGATACGATATTTGTTGAAACGGTAGGAGTGGGGCAATCGGAAACTGCTGTACATTCAATGGTTGATTTCTTTTTACTCATCCAAATAGCAGGAGCTGGCGACGAATTGCAAGGCATAAAACGAGGAATTATGGAAATGGCTGATGGAATTGCCATCAATAAATGCGATGGTGCAAATATTGATAAAGCACGTGTTGCTAAGTCTCAGTATCAAAATGCATTACATTTATTTCCCATGCCCGAGTCGGGATGGACTCCCGAAGCAATTACCTGTTCTTCAATAGAAAAAAATGGTATTCAAGAAACATGGAATATGATTGAAAGATATATAGATTTTGTAAAAGTAAATAACTTTTTTGAACACAAACGAAATTCTCAATCGAAATACTGGATGTACGAAACAATAAATGAGCAACTTAAAGCAAATTTTTATTCGGATTCGGAAATTCAAAAATTATTAATTGATAGTGAGTCTAAAGTTCTTTCTAATGAATTGAGTTCTTTTGTTGCTGCTAAACAAATGTTAGATAAATATTTTGGTGGAATGAAAGAATAGGTTTTGAATTTCACCTATCTTTGTGTTTTATCATAATTGATTAAACATTCCAAACGCGAAACACGAAACACGAAACGCAAAACGCGAAACCTCAAACTCTTCAAACACTTCATACATGGAACTAAACATAATATATCATCAATCATGCCTTGAAGGATTGAAACAACTTCCTGATAATAGCGTAGATATGATATTTACCGACCCACCTTATTATCAATACCGTGCTCAAAATGTTAAGGGTTTGAAGAATCACAAAGATGTGGTAACAGAATTTGATTTTGATGGTTTTAAATCCGAAGAAGAGTATTTGCAATTTTTGGAAGACGTATTGAATGAATGTTTTCGGGTTTGTAAACCCGGAGCTGCAGGATATTTATGGTGTGGCGACGATTTTGTATCCTATCTCAATCGAATTGTAGAACGTGCTGGATTTCAGTTTCGTAAGGTAATACATTGGCACAAAACAAATCCTTTTCCTGCTATTTATACTCGTAAAATGTATGCCAATAGTATGGAAATGTTGGTGCATTTTTCAAAGGGAACACCCAAAACATGGAATCATAAACCTGTGAATGAGATGCATAATTTCATTCAATCGCCTATTTGTATGGGAAAGGAACGCAGCATTCACAAAACACAAAAACCACTCAAAGTTTGTTTGCCGTTTATTGAAATCAGCAGTAATGAAGGCGATATAGTGCTCGATCCGTTTATTGGCTCAGGTAGTACGGCAGTGGCAGCTAAAATGCTGAAAAGGAATTTTATAGGTTATGAAATTAATAAGGATTTTTGTGAAATTGCTAATAATAGACTGTCACAAATTGAAAATAAATTTGATTTTTGAATGTATTGATATGAATATTTAAATCTTTATTTTTCAAAAAAAAAATAGAATAAAATCCTTGAATAAAAAAAATAATATATCTTTGACAAGAAATAAGAATTACAAAAAAATTAAACTTAATTACAACCATTATGAAAACAGTAGAAGACGATTTATTGGTATATGATGAAGATGAAGCAGTTAAATTCATTTTAGAATATATACCGGCTGAGGTCAAAGAACGAATTAATGATGAAAAAGTTGAATACGTTTTGGATGTAGTTTATGATTATTACGACGAAAATGGTTTGATCGATGAAGATTCTACCGAAGAAGCAAGTATTGATGAGGAAGAAATGTTTAAATATATTCTTAAATGCTCAAAAAAAGACAAAATTCAATTGACAGAAGATGATATTCAGGTTATTTTGGATGGCGAATTTGAGTATGGAAAATCTCTTGGAATTTACAGAGATGAAGATGAGAAATAATTGCTAAATTATTATTTCATTTTTGTTTCGTTTAAAAAAATAAAAAAAACACCAAGACAAATACTTAATTTCTTGGTGTTTTTTGTTTCGATTATTTTATAAACTACAAGTTTATAGTATTTTTTATATTGATTAATTGACTTGAAAATCAAGAAGATAAATATGTATTATTTTCTATTTACCATTGTTTGGCTTATTACCTGGCTACCACTTCGGATATTGTATTTATTATCCGACTTATCCTATTTTATTCTTTATTATATTGTGAAATATCGAAAAGAAATTGTTCGATTAAATTTGCAGAATTCCTTTCCAAATAAATCTGAGAATGAAAGATTGGCAATTGAACGTCGCTTTTACCGATTTTTTTGTGATTTGTTTGTAGAAACAATTTACGAAATGCATTTGAGTAAAGCTGAAATCACACGACGAATGACGTATGGAAATGTACAGGGCATTCTTGATCAGTACGATATGGGTAAAAGTGTAATGATTATGACTTCTCATTATGGAAATTGGGAATGGACTTTGGCATTTTCGCAATTTTTACCTGCCGAAAGTCCTGCAAACCCGATATATAAAAAACTCTCAAACCAGAAGTTCGATAAATTTATTTATCATTTACGCTCAAAATTTGGTGCTAAATTGATAGAAAAGAAGGATTTACTCAAAACAATGTTTAAACTGAAAAAAGAAAATCAATTGGGTAACTACTGGATGATTTCTGATCAGACTCCGAATTTTAATAGTGTTCACTATTGGACAAAATTTTTAAATCAAGATACAGCCACGTTAATTGGAACAGAGCAACTTGCACGTAAGTTCGATTATCCTGTTTTTTATGCAGACATTAGCTTGAAAAAAAGAGGATATTATCACTGTGAGTATATTCCAATTTCATTACATCCAAATCAGACTGCTGAATTCGAAATTACTGAAAAATATATGCGAATGTTAGAAAAAACAATTCAGGAAAAACCCGAATTCTGGCTTTGGACGCATAGAAGATGGAAAGTAACCAAATAGTATTTTCTAATATATCGCTTTGAATTTAAATAATAATAATCAAAATAAATGACCACAGCCATCGTCATTCTGAATTGGAATGGAGAAGCCTACCTTCGACAATTTTTACCGGTACTAATTGAAAAAACAGCCATTCCGGGGGTTCAAATTATTGTAGCCGACAATGCTTCGACAGATAATTCATTAACCATATTACAAAATGAATTTCCAACCATTAGAACAATAGTTTTAGATAAAAACTATGGATTTGCAGGTGGTTATAATAAAGCTTTATATCAAGTTGATGCAGATTATTACGTATTGTTAAATTCCGATGTTGAAGTTACCGACAATTGGTTAGAACCTATGTTGGCGTATATGGATCAACATGAGGATGTTGCAGCTTGCCAGCCAAAAATCTGTTCATTCAATAATCGCAATAAATTTGAACATGCCGGTGCAGCCGGAGGTTTTATCGATCGTTTTGGCTTTCCTTTCTGCCGCGGAAGAGTTTTTGGAGTTGTAGAGGAAGATAAAGGACAATATAACAATACTATAGATGTTTTTTGGGCTACTGGAGCTTGTATGGTAGTTCGTTCAAAAGCATATTGGAAAGTTGGTGGTTTGGATGATGATTTTTTTGCCCACATGGAAGAAATTGATTTGTGTTGGCGATTTAAATCCAGAGCATATCGTGTAGTTTGCATTCCTGAAAGTAAGGTCTATCATATAGGTGGAGGTACACTTAAAGTAGAAAGTCCACATAAAACTTATCTGAACTTTAGAAATAATTTGCTGATGTTATATAAAAATCTTCCAAATCATTTATTGAAAAAAACAATGTTTTGGCGTTTTATTTTCGATTATTCTGCTGCATTACAACTATTTATAACAGGTAAGCCTCAAAATGCTGTCAGTGTATTTAAAGCCAGAAAAGATTACAAAAAAATGCTTCCAAATTTTGTAGAAAAACGAAAAGAAAATATATTGTATTCAACCATTGTTAATCACAACGAAATTTTTCAGAAAAGTATAGTTATTGAATATTATATCAAGCAAAAAAAGTCATTTTGTACATATAAAATTCTTACTTGTATTCAATCAGCTATTTAGCATTAATTTATAAAAAAACCGAACTTAAATAGTCTCGGTTTTTTTATTTTTTGTGCTGAACATGTCGATTACATTTGTCGGCTCAAGACCGTTTTAGTGCATATCTTTCAATCTACACTCAACATAATATAACTCCCGTTTTTAATTTGTAAATTAAATTGATTGACAAAATAATGTTTTTGAAATCGATATTTTCAGCAATTATTTTCTTCAATTGTTCAAAATGTTTTGTAAATATAAAACTATTTGTATCTTTGTGTGCGAACACGGAAATGTAATTTCATACACCAATACAACACCAAGCGATTAATTAATAATCACTTATAACATATAATGATTGAAAAACATTATTTTATTTTTATCAATTAATTATTTTGAAGCAGAGTTTATATTTGTATTGTTGCAAAATTCAGTCATTTTCTTTATTGTTATTTGAAATCAGACCAAATAATCAGATTACAAATAGTGACTTCTATAAAAATTTATACTAAAAAATCATAAAAACTCAAATATGAAAAACTTTTTAGATGAAAACTTTTTGTTGCAAACTGAAACTGCACAAAAGTTGTATCATGAACATGCATCAAAAATGCCTATTATTGATTACCATTGTCATTTAGTGCCGTCGATGGTAGCTAATGATCATCAATTCAAAACAATTACTGAAGCTTGGCTGGGTGGCGATCATTATAAATGGCGTGCAATGCGTACCAACGGTGTTGATGAGCGTTTTTGCACAGGAAAAGATACTTCTGACTGGGAAAAATTCGAAAAATGGGCTGAAACTGTGCCTTACACTATGCGTAATCCGCTTTATCACTGGACTCATTTGGAGTTGAAAACCGCTTTTGGAATCGAAAAATTACTTTCACCTGCTACAGCTCGTGAAATTTACGATGAATGTACTTCTAAACTTCAAACTCCTGAATTTTCAGCACGTAACTTGATGCGTCATTATAAAGTAGAAGCCGTTTGTACTACTGATGATCCAATTGATTCACTTGAACATCATCTTAAAACGCGACAGGATGGCTTTGAAGTTAAAATGTTACCAACATGGCGACCAGATAAAGCAATGGCAGTTGAAAATTCTGCAAATTTCATAGCTTATGTTGAGCAATTAGCAAAGGTTGCCGAGATTAATATTTCTTCTTTCGACGATATGATACTTGCACTTCGCAAACGTCAGGATTTTTTTGCTGAAATGGGTTGTAAACTTTCCGATCATGGAATTGAAGAATTTTATGCCGAAGATTATACTGAAAATGAGATCAAAGCTATTTTTAATAAAGTTTATGGTGGACAAGAACTGATTCTCAGCGAAATACTAAAATTCAAATCTGCGATGATGGTTATCTTTGCCGAAATGGATTGGGAAAAAGGATGGACGCAACAATTTCACTATGGTACTATTCGTAACAATAATACTCGCTTATTCAATCAATTAGGTGCCGATATAGGTTTTGACTCAATAGGAACTTTCAATACAGCAAAAGCTTTATCAAAGTTCTTAAACAGATTAGATTCTCAGAATAAACTAACAAAAACCATTCTTTACAATTTAAATCCGGCTGATAATGAAATGATTGCTACTATGATTGGCAATTTTCAAGATGGATCTGTTGCCGGTAAAATTCAATTCGGTTCTGGTTGGTGGTTTTTAGATCAGAAAGATGGCATGGAAAAACAAATGAATTCACTTTCGGTACTTGGTTTATTGAGCCGCTTTGTAGGTATGTTGACTGATTCAAGAAGTTTCCTCTCTTACCCTCGCCATGAGTATTTTCGTCGCACTTTGTGTAATTTGGTTGGAAACGATGTTGAAAATGGGTTACTTCCGCATCAGGAATTAGAATTTATTGGAAAAATGGTAGAAGATATAAGCTATAACAATGCAAAGAAATTCTTTAATTTCTAATAAATATTCAATTTCTATTAGAATTTATAGTTTCAAGGCTTCTTAGTGCATAAATATTGAATATGTTTTGCAAGATTCAATAAATAGCAGTACTTTTGGTCAACCAAATAAAATTTCATTATAACAAAACAAAAAGAAAAAAAATGAGTAAAAAGATTGTAACCTTTGGAGAAATTATGCTTCGCTTAGCCACTCCCGGCTTCGAACGATTTAGTCAATCAACACAATTCAATGCCACTTTTGGCGGAGGTGAAGCTAATGTAGCAGTTTCATTGGCCAACTATGGAATGGAAACTGAATTTGTTACCCGTTTACCTAAAAATGACATTGCTGAATCATGTATTATGAACCTTCGTAAATATGGCGTTGGTACAAAAGAAATATTACGTGGAGGCGACCGTGTTGGAATTTATTTCCTTGAAACCGGAGCTGTAGCGCGTGCAAGTAAAGTTGTTTACGACCGTGCCAACTCTTCAATAGCTGACATTAAACCGGGTATGGTGAACTGGCGGGAAGTTTTTAAGGGCGCAGACTGGTTTCATTGGACAGGTATCACTCCTGCGCTTTCGCAAGGTGCAGCAGATGCTTGTATGGAAGCAATTCAAATTGCAAATGAAATGGGAATTACTGTTTCTACAGATTTGAACTACCGCAAAAATCTATGGAAATACGGTAAATCGGCATCAGAAGTTATGCCTGCACTAACTGCCGGTTGCGATATTATTTTAGGAAATGAAGAAGATGCTGAAAAAGTATTTGGTATCAAACCTGAAGGTTTTGATGTAGCACATACTGGTGGTGAAGTTAACGCTGCCGAATTTGAATCTGTTTGTACACAAATGATGGCAAAATTTCCACGTGCAAAAAAAGTGATTATCACACTTCGTGGTTCAATAAATGCAAATCATAACACTTGGGGCGGTGTACTTTACAGTGCCGGAGCATTATATCAATCAAAACGTTACGATATTACTCATATTGTCGACCGTGTTGGTGGTGGTGACTCATTCATGGGTGGATTAATTTACGGTTTACTAACTTATACCGATAGCGACCAAAAAGCATTGGAATTTGCAGTTGCTGCCTCATGCTTGAAACATACTATTTACGGTGACTACAACTTAGTTACTGTAGCTGAAGTTGAAGGACTTATGGGTGGTGATGGAAGTGGACGGGTTGTTAGATAAAAACGGCCCCTAACCCCTAAAGGGGAACTAAGAAAAAAAAAACAAACCCCTAAAGGGGCATAAGATTATATTCTTTTCATTATTAATAATCAATACTAATATCTCTTCCTCCCCTTTAGGGGTCGGGGGCAAACTAATAATAAAATGAGATTCAGCAAAATCCAAGTTCTCACTGCTATGAAAGAAACCGGAATGGTTCCTGTTTTTTACA
>JBMOHG010000144.1:0-7680 GCA_049317965.1 Paludibacter sp. | reverse complement strand
GACACACAGATGTTGGAAAAATAAGTATCTTTAGCATTGATTTGCGAACGGGAAATAACGATATATGTACCTTTACTGATAAATTAGAATTAAAGAAATCTTATTTTAAAATAACTCAGTAGAATTAATTATTTGGATATCATTTACATATTTAATTTGTAATTAAATTTTCGTTATAAAAATATTATGAGAAGTAATTGGAGTTTTTTGTTTTGTAGTTTAATCCTTTCGTTGTTTTCGCAAAATTTGGTTTTTGCAACGGATGGCGACCGACTGAACTTAGAAAGTGAAGCCGGCATGAAAAAAGGTACGATTTTCTTTGCGCCCGAAACCGATTTAAGCTATCACGCAACGTCTGCCGTAAATTCACAAATATATGGAGCAGAGATATTTACTACCTGGGGGACTATCGAAAAAACAGAGGGTGTTTACAGTTGGACGTACATCGATAATTTGGTGGCTCAATACAAAGCCGCAGGGAAAAAAGTGGCTATACGTATTGCAACTGCCAGCTTTTCCATCAACGATTCACCCGATTATTTATACAGCAAATATAATATCCGCCGTTTAGTAGCCGGGTATTGGGAAAATTTTGAGAAAGGCGATAAGGGTTATGTTATTTATGGAACAAAAACGACTAATGCACTGAGCGGAACGTATTCATTACAAATGGCTTCTGCAACAAAAACGCCTATTATTGAAACAGGTGCTACCCATGTGTTGGATATTTGGAAAGGAATTACCAATCCTTCTTTTAACCCCACACAACCCGTTTATCCCTTTAGCTCACCAAGCTTTTGTACGCAATTCGACTTCAAAGCCAACACGGCTACTACTTTTTATGCAAAAGCATATTCAAAAACCTTGGGCCAAACAACTGGGGTATTTTATAAAGAATGGACGGCTACTGCTGGTGAAACTGGTTCCAGAACATTGGAATTTGCACCCGCAAATTATAAGAGCGATTACAAAGTTGAAATTGGAATTGTTAGTGGCGATATAACAATCGACAACGTGAATATATGCGATATGAAAACAACGTATTACGTTGGTACATTGTGTTTTCCCAATTATTTTGACACTAAATTTAAAGAACGGTACGAAGTTTTTATTCAGGCATTGGCTAATCGATACAAAGACGAACCAGCTCTGAATTCTATATGTGTGGGTGGTTACGGTCGTTGGGAAGAAATGACTTTGAGCGACGATGTAGAAGCAAACCGCTTCGAAGATCAGTGGCTTACCTATGGCTTTACCAACCAAAATTACATCAATCATGTAAAGTGGTGCATGGATACTTACAAGAAATACTTTCCAACGAAACGTGTTTATGCTGGTTCAGTTGGTTGGAATACCGATTATTATCGTGATCAGACAATGATTGATTGGAAAATAGGAAGTTATGCAGCTAAACAAGGTATTGGTATAAAATACAACGGTTGGCAAGCCATGTGCGGCGATTGGGGCTCAACAGGTGTTGGTTTTTTCTATCTGGCAAACCGCTATAAATATGAAAAAAGTATGTGGACCATGTTCGAAGAAGGCGGTCAGATTAATAACAATGGTGGTTTAACCGAAATTATGGGACATCCAATCAGTTTGCTTAACCGAGCCGCCATCGATGGCATTGATTATTCGTGGATGTACCAATATGATTTGCAAGAAGCATACGTAAATAGGTATTTTCATTATGCCAACGAGATGGCAGGAAGTGCATTATTTACTAAATTGTATAATCATTTTGGATGGTACAGTTATTTTTCTACTGTAGCTCAAAAAAGTTTTAATTTGAAAAATATTTGGCTGGGCATATTTCAAAACGACCAGATTACCGGTTCTAAATGGACTTACACCACTATCAACGGTCAGCGTGCCGTTCAAACTAATGCCACTAACCACCGCATTTCGTTGAGTATCGACGACCGCCAAAAATTCAACGGTATGTACGGAGCGCAACTTACATTGGATTATTTAGATCAGGGAACTGATGAATTAAAGGTTTTTGGTAATTTATCGACAGGAATTACAGAATTAGCTACAGTTACTAAAGAAAATACTGGTTTATGGAAATCCCTTGTTTTGCTCAATAATGGTTGGGCTAAACAAAGTAGAGGGTATGGCGTGGATGTGCTAAATGAAATTGAAGTTGATGATAATAATGATGGCGTGGAAACGCTTCGTTCACTCGAAATTGACTACGTTCCTGCTTTAGAATGGCAAGAAAAAGTTGCGCAAACCAATGCCTTGGTAAGCGGAAAGACAGCTTTGCTAAACAATAATTATACAGTAGAAATTGCTAATAGTCAAAAACTTGCCGTGAGCAGTGTGTCGTTAAATGTGAGTGCTGTTAGCTCTGAAACAGTCAATATTGTTGCAGATATTTGGGCACAAATAAACGGATCGTATATTTCGGTTGGAAGTAAAGAGTATTATATGCCCGACACCGAAGACTGGTTTAGTATTCCGTTGGCTCAATATCCATTAGCCGATGCATATCGTATAGTGCTGAAAACCAATCAGGGAAGTGCGTCTATTAATTTGGGAGCAGATAATAAAGCCGCCTATAGGTTGTATAGTTTTGAGTCAGAAGCTGGACAAAAAATTGCCGGAAACACTCAATTTCAAATTGAAGCATTGAAACCCTTTGGCGAACTTCAGGTGACAGGACAAGCCAACACAACGCTCATTTTGAAAAAGAAAATGCTGAATGGCGACTATATACAAGTAGCTACTGCGTATGTAAATGCAGCTGGAAAAGGATATGTTGAACCGCAAACTGCCGGTTGGTACCAATTGACTAACGCAGGCGGTCAACTTTATGCTGCTACGCCCAATTATTTAAAACGACTTTCTGTTCCTACCAGTCCGGTGAGGGAATTAAGAGGTACATTGGCAAAAGAATTTAAAGGGAATGAAGCTCTTCGTGTGATTACCGGCTTCAAGAATATTACAAACGATAACCTTGGATTTCACGCCTTGTTGTCGGGGGAGAATCCAGTAATTTCTAATTCACAAGCTGTTAATATATCCAGCGCAAATGCTAATGTATTTCATTTTGTGATGAAAAACGAAACTGCTTCGTCGCTATCGAAAATTTATTGGAAAACCGATAAAAAAGATTTTTGCGAAGAAAATTCAATTTTAGTTCCTATCGTTCCCAACGACTCTGAATACCGTGAATACTCTTATCCATTAAATGCCGAAACAGGTTGGTCGGATAATATTGTGGGACTAAAATTCATGCCCGTGTATGGACATACTGCTGTAGGTAAAATTGCAATTTACGGTATCGATTTACGCAAAGGAATGACAATAAGTAGTACCATTACAGACTCATTAAAAACACCGGCTAGTGATTTTTTCCTGAATCCAACCATGGTTATTACTGATTTTAAAATAAATAACGGTGATGTTTTTACCGAAAAACTAGATGTTTCGGTAAGCAGTGTAATTGAAGGAAGGATTCCAACCGATTATCAGATAAGCGAGAATGCCGATTTTGTAAATGCTAGTTGGTTGCCTTACAATCCTATTTTTAATTATACCATCTCGCCACAAGTTGGTTCAAAAACTGTTTTTTTTAAAGTAAAAGATGCATTGGATCAATCCAATACCATGAGTGCATCGATTATGTACAAATCGCCTAACGAAAAATTGGATGCTTCTGCCAGACAACATGTTAATGCTTATCCGAATCCAGTCAAATCGTCCGTGAAATTTGAATGTACGAACGATGATGGAGAAAGGTTCAATGTTTCAATCATGTCTTTGACAGGTGTTGTTTTTGAACAACGTCAGGAAGTTGGCAATTTTAAATTGAATTTAAGTAACTATCCAAAAGGCGCTTTGCTCATTAAAATTGAAAATGAGAAAGGAGTAACACAAAAAGTAATCATTAAAGACTAAATAGCAATTGCTTATGAAACTGAATTTATTAGGTGTTCTGGGAATTTTGATATTGGGGTTTAGCAATCTCAATGCTCAAACGCATCCCGACGACCGAATAAATTTAGAGTCTCAAACGGGTAACAGAAAAGGAACTATCCTTAAAATTTCAGAACTTGATCAAAGTTTTAATAGCACGGCAAAGGCATCTAATACCTTAACGGGTGCCAGTATTTTTACTTCATGGGGAACTATCGAAAAAACCGAAGGAGTATATGATTGGTCTTATGTGGATAAATTAATTGCTGATTTTAAGGCTGTTGGAAAGAAAGTATCTGTTCATATAACTGCTACCTGTTTTTCGATATACGACACGCCCGACTATTTATTCAGCAATTACAATTTGCGTAGAATTGTGCCCGGATATTGGGAAAGTTTTGAATCTACTACCGACAAAGGTTACATTTTGTATGGTACTAAAACAACCACGAATCCGATTTATGGAAGTAAATCGTTGCAAATGAGTACGGTTAATCCGAAAGTAATGCTTGAAACTGGTACAACGCATATTTTCAACCGAGCCAAAGGAATTACAAATCCAACCTATAACCCTACTGCATCTTTGTATCCAACTCGTCCGTCGCCCAGTTTTTGTTTGCAATTTTCCTATAGGGCGAATGGAAAATCAACCTTTTCGGCGAAAGCGTATTCCATTTCAAATCCTACAAATGCACCAATTGAAACCACCTGGACAGCTGTTTCCGGTGAGAGTGGAACAAAAACATTTACATTTACTCCACTTACCGACGATTATAAAGTGGAAATTAAACTTGTTTCGGGTAATTTGACCATCGACAATATTAATATTTGTGACATGGTTAATCAGTATTATGTTGGTACATTGTGTTTCCCAAATTATTTCGATCCTATTTTTAAAACAAAGTACGAATTATTTGTCAAAACATTTGCCGAGCGATATAATAACGACCCAGCCATTGATGCAATAGCAGTCGGTGGATATGGGCGATGGGACGAAATAACTATCTCGGGCGATGAACCAAATGTGTTTGAAGATCAGTGGACTACATTTGGTTTTACCAACGATAACTACGTCAATCATATTAAATGGTGCATGGATACCTACAAAAAATATTTTACCAATAAAAATCTTTTCAGTGGTACGGTAGGATGGAATACTGAAAGTTGGCGCGACCAGAATTATATCGATTGGAAAGTGGGTGCGTATGCCGCTCGCAATGGAATTGGCATCAAATACAACGGTTGGCAAGCCATGTGTACAGAGTGGGGATCTATAAGTACAGGATTTCAGTATTTAGCAAACCGATACAAGTATGATAAAAATGTAAGTGTAACCTATGAAGAAGCCGGACAGATTAATAATACAGGAATGAGCGAAATTATGGGACATCCCATCAGTTTGTTCAACAAAGCAATGTTGGACAATAATGACTATTTATGGTTATATCCCGAAGATTTGAGTCCGACGTATATCAATCGTTATCAGCATTATGCCAACGAAATGGCTGGCTCGGCGCTGATTACAAAATTGTATAATCAGTTTAGCCGAAACGATTATTATTCGCCTAAAGCTATGAAAATTGTTTACTTAAAGAATATATGGATGGGTTTGTTTCAAAAAGATTTGTTTACAGGAACTAACTATACTTATTTAACGGTAAATGGTCAAAAAGCGGTGCAAACCAATGCCAATGCCGACCGAATAAGCATGAGCGTTGATGATAGATTAAAATATTCTGGAATGTATGGTGGTGTTTTAACATTCGACTATTTTGATTTGGGTACCGATAAATTTAAAGTGTATGGAAAATTAAGTGCAGGACTTACCGAATTAGCAACTGTAACAAAAACAAATACAAGTACTTGGAAAACATTTAGCATAAAAGACACCGGTTGGACCAGCAAATCGGCAAATGGTGGTGCCGACGATTTAATCGAAATTGAAGTGGCCGATATGAATGATGGAGTTGAAACGCTCAAATCGATGGAAATAAACTACGTACCAGCCAACGATTGGCAGGAAAGTGTAGTGTTTGCAAACGATGTGGTAGCCAATAAACAAACATCGTTAACCAATACCTACACCTATGATTTTATGCCTTTGAATAGTTCTCCATTTAGTTCCATTGCGGTGAATGTGAGTGGCGCAGCCACAGGTTACGTAAACATTACAGCCACCGTTACAGCAGTAATTTTTGGACAAACTGTGGTGGTTGCTAACAAAGAATACTACATGCCCGGTGTTAATGACTGGTTCTATATTCCGCTTGCAAACGGGATGAATGCTTCGTCGTATCGCTTGACTTTAAAAGCGACAACCGGAACTGCTTATGTTAATCTGGGAGCAGATAATAAATTGGCAGTTAGAATATATTCTTTTGTAACAGAGCCTGGTGATGCGGATGTTGACACATCAATCAATGAAATTGAAGCGCTGAAACCATTTTGCATGCTAACTGTACAAAACAAAGGAAACGGCGCGTTGAAATTAAAAAAACGAATGCCCGATGGCAGTTATTTAGATATGTGCGATGTGGTGGTTTATTCGTCGGGCAAGGCTTTGCTTGAGCCACAGGCAAGCGGAACGTATCGGTTGGTAGATGCCAATAAACAGGTGCTTAAAGCAATTCCAACTTATTTAAAAAGGTTGCCGGTTTCAAGATTACCGTTTAGAAACGTGGTTGGTAATAAAATAATTGATTTTAAATCGGATAGTGCGCTTTTGGTGGTTTCTGGATTAAAGAAAATAGTAAATGACAACTTTGGATTTCATGCCCGACTGAACGATGTGAATCCTGTTTTAATGACTACAAAAGCCCTGAATCTGACCTATAGTTCTCAGCATCAGTTGCATTTTGTAATGAAAAACGAAACTGGTTCGTCGCTTGCCAAGCTGTATTGGAAAACAGACAAAACCGATTTTTCGGAAGCCAATGCTGCCCTGTTGCCCATTGTTCCAAACGATGAACAATACCGCGAATATTGTTATCCAATTGGAATAGAAAGCACTTGGAGAGACAAAATTGTGGCATTAAAATTTATACCCGTTTTCGGACATACCGATGCTGGAAAGATACATATTTCAGCTTTTGATATAAGAAGAGGGACTAATATTGTTTCAAAATTCGATGAGCCATTATTGACTTCAACTACTGATTTTAGTATTTATGGATTACTTGAAGTTACAAATTTTAAACTTGAAGACGGAAGTGGATTTGCTGAAAATAGACAGATAAACGTGATAAATGAAGTTTCGGGACGTGTGCCAACCGACTATCTAATGAGCGAAAAACCTGATTTTTCCAATGCCAGTTGGCAGCCTTATCAACCCAATTTTTTATTCTTATTGAGCAATTCGGTTGGACAAAAAACGCTGTATTTTAAGGTGAAAGATAATTTTGGTGAAAGCAATACGGTGAATGCTTCTATTTTTCTGAAAACGGTATCGGCTATCGACGAGCCTCAAGGTAAGCAAAGTTTACGAGTATTTCCAAATCCAGTAAAATCATTTGTAAAATTTGAATGTACCGACAATGAAAGTGAAAGTTTCAATGTTTCCATCATGTCACTTGTTGGAGTTGTATATGAACAACTTAAGCTAATTGGCAATTTCACCTTGAATTTAAGTAATTATCCAAAAGGCGCATTGCTTGTTAGAATTGAAAATAAGAATAGAATAACTCAAAAAATAATTATAAAAAACTAACAAAAATCATGAAACGAGCGTTTAAATTTCTATTCATTTTAATCGCAATT